>CAZTWR010000102.1:0-6771 GCA_964618055.1 uncultured Pirellulales bacterium
GGCTGTAACAGTGCAGGTCTCCAGGTATGTGTTGGGTTATTGGTATAGTAAGGACTTTACGGTCAAACAGGGAGAACTTATAGGCAGTGTCAGTGGGTACAAGATTACGGAGGAGGAAGAAAAAGAGGGAGTTACAGTACCCGAGACGGTTGATTATGCTACCGGCGCAGTTTTGGTCGATATTATACCTGTGAATGATTGGTCGGGTGGAAATAATCTGCGTGCCAGGCATTTTTTTGACATGCTTTACAGTTTTGATGGAAAGGACATAGAGCGTTTGCCTATTAAAACGAGGTATTGGGCCGAAGCATTGCAGATTAAGTTTAATGAAATCAGAAGGTCCGAAAAGGAACCGAAAGAACCTTTGCGAAGCTGGAGCGGCAGAGCGGGTCAACGCAGGCGTGTGCCAGTACCGGGAGTTGAGGGTGTACCTCCTGGTTACGGCCCCCCTGGTTATATGCCCCCTGGTACAAGGTCCCCTGATAGGCCTCCTGGTTATTAAGGGCATGTTTTTAATTAGTTTGAAATACCGATTTAAGTGAGCGTAGCTGCAATACCGGTTCAATTGAAGAGAGGTGCTGCTCGCAGTCGATTGTTATCTCGAACTCATCTGGTGGTATCAAGTCTATAAAATTATCACTGAATTGTGCTGCTGCAGAGGTGCTGATTTGCACATCTTTTGCGATTGCGTTTGATTTTAGTTTGAGCTTCCATCGCTTGCTCGTGCTACGTAGCGAAGTGCTACTTCGCAGAGTAGTATTGGTTATTTGAGAGGGACCCCGCCTTGCAGGAACCCAAAAGCGCTTACTAATTTCTACTTTGGGCCAATCGATATATTTGTCGGGTAAGTAGAAGAACAGATTTTCTGCGATTTTTTTGCCGTCTTTGTCTATCACAAGATGTAAGGCAGATTTGTCTGGTTGGGCGGGGGAAATGGTCGTTTTCGGAAGCTTCGGTGGTGCCAATGTGCTAAACGGCGCAATCGCGATGGGAAACGTAACTTGGTCAAGCGGGTGTCCGAATAAATCAATCAATCTGCAATTTAATGTAGCGGTTATTGGTTGATTGCTGTCGTTTATTACAATAACTTTGAGCGATTGCAATACCGACGGCAAGTTGAGCAGTGTTTTCTTCGATTCGGATACAACTGCAATTAGCAGCTTTGAGAAAAATCGCCTTGTGTAATAATAAAGTGCTTTTGGTTCGTAAGTTGTGTCCATTGCCGACCAGCTTATTGCGGGACAGCAATCGTTAAACTGCCAGAATAATACACCACTGTTTCTAAAGTTGTGGGCCCTTAAATGTTCGACGTATGCCTTGACTCCGCGAGCCTGTGTGACTTGTGAGAAATAGACAAACTGCTCAAGGTTTTCAGCGGCGCCGAATAAATCACCTGTATAACGGTATAGACGACTGTTGCCGTCCAGTTGATAGTTGTGCTTTTCGATTGGGAAGCTGCCGATGTGCAACTGTTCAGGGGGACAAAAACTTTGGACAGTTTCTATATGGGGCAGTGATTGTAAGCCGAATTCAGTTACAAATCGGGGGATATCTTGAGGCGGGCAGAGGTATTGGCGAACCGGCTGATGGCCCGACCATACGCTCCAGTTGTGTGTTGTCAGTGTCCGGCCGGTCTTGAATTCGTCTTTTCCACCTAAGGGCGTTGTCGGTATGTAATCGGTATCGGAGTCCAGTTCGGCAACGAGTTGGGGCAGAAGCCGGTGGTAAATTGCTTTGCTATAGAATTTTCTGCTCTTGCCAAGTCGGCCGATGTGGTGCAGCCAGTCGATTTCGTTATTCCCACACCATAGAACCAAACAGGGGTGATTGCGCAATCGCCTTATAACCATGGCTGCTTCTTTTTTTACTTCTTCTGTGAACCATTGTCGGTCAGGATAATAAGCGCAGGCGAACATAAAATCCTGCCAAACCATTATGCCGAGCTGGTCGCAGAGTTTGTAAAATTTATCTGCTTCATAGTATCCACCGCCCCATACACGAAGCATATTCATATTGGCTTTGACTGCAGCGGATAGAAGCCTTTCTACATCGCCGCTGCTGACCGAGCCTGCAAATACCGATGCCGGCACCCAATTTGCGCCTTTGGCAAATATAGGTTGGCCGTTTATTTCAAATTGGAATTTCTCGCCGTATTCGTCCGGCGAGCGGTTGAGTTTGACGGTTCTTATCCCAATCTTTTTCTGTGTTTGGTCTATAATTTCATCGCCGTTTAGCAGGCAAAATTCAAGATGGTAGAGGTTCTGCTGGCCATAGCCAGCTGGCCACCAAAGCAGCGGGTTTTCAATGCGAATTACCGTTGATTGGGAATCTTCGCCGGGGCTGAAAGTCAAGTTGTGCTCAATTGTTTGTTCTTTGCAGGATAAAGTTAGCTTGCAAAGAAATTCTTCTGCCGTAAGGCATCCCTTATGGGATGCTGTCATTGTATCCAGTTTTACTGCGATTTTGATATCGGCGTAGTTATGATTGCAATCCACTGTTCGGATGTGCAGGTCAGCGAATCGAGCTTTTTTAGTTCCCTCAAGGCGAACAGGTCGCCAAATTCCGCAGCCCGGCAGGGCGGGGCAGAAGTCCCAGCCGAATTGGTACTGGGCTTTTCTTATGTAGACACGATAAGGATTGATAAAATCCGATTCGCTAAACGAGGTATAGCGGTTCATTAACCTTTTGGCGTATTGGGTTGCAGGCTCGAATTTGACCAGTAATGAGTTATTTCGCGGCTTCAGAAATGCTGTTACATCAAAGCGATATGGAATAAACATATTGTTTGTTTTGCCGATAAGCTTGTCGTTGAGCCAGATGCTGGCTATTGTATCCAGACCGTCGAAGACCAGGTCAACTCGGTCGCAGTTTAGTAGTTCTGCCGGGGCATCAAAGGTTTTTCTATATATCCAGGGTTTTTCGCTGACCCAGGAAAAATCTTCGGGATTGGTGTCAATATCAGTTTGTTTTATCTTGCCGGCTGCGATTAGGCTGTTAAAAATCGAGCAGGGGACATTTGCTTCCAGCCAGCCGCCCGAATCCAAATCGCGCATTCGCCGAGCCGAGGCCGGATACTCCTTGAATCCCCATTTTCCGGTCAAATCCAGAGATGTTTTAGGCATTGAAAGTAGCTCCTTTTTTGGCTTAATAATCGGTGTTATTATATTTCAGGACGGTTGGCTTACAACAGAATTCGTTTTTGATTGTTGGTTTTTGGAAAGTTTGCTGATTTAGGAAAAAATACGAATTTTTGAGTTTTTTCTTTGTGTTTTTTGGGGGGGTAGGTTTGGGGGCCTAAGCTGTGCAGGTTGCCCAGATTGTTAAAGGTGGGCAAGATGGGTAGTTTCGGCAAGTGAAAAAATCAATCAAATGCGCAAGTTTTTCGCGAAACGTTCGAAAAACGTGCTGAAACGTTCGAAAATATTCGAAAACTTACACAAAATATTCAAAAATATTCAAAAATATTCAAAAATTTTGAAACCCCCTGCGCAAATGATCGCGCTGTGAGTTCATAGTTGGTAGTTCACAGTTCATAGAGGAATTAGCCACAGGTTACCCAGATTAACACTGATTTTTTGCCGCGGGGGGCTGAGGGTGGTTCCTTGACAAAACGGAAAGAATATAGTTAGAATTGTGACTGAAAATTAGTATTAGCGAGCCAGCGGCCGGTGAGCCGCAACATTAGCCGTTTCTGATATAGGAGTAATTCTTTATGATTTGCCCGAATTGTGGAATAGCGATCAGCCTTGAACTCTACGGTGGTTCCTCCTATCCCACATCTGATACACCTATATCAGAGGATGAGGGTAAAGATAGGTATGGGGGTTACGGCGTCGCACATGGTTGGTGCCCAGAGTGTGACCAGTTCATAGTTGTTTACAGGGAAGGCATTGTGAAAGAACTCACTGATAATAGTTATCATTTTGTCGGAGACACAACTGACAATATTGTGTATCCACACAATGCATCGCGGTCGATTACGGCCGGGGAGGTGCCTGAGAGTTACCGAAATGACTTCAACGAAGCAGCTTCTGTGCTCGCTTTAAGTCCCAAAGCTAGCGCCGCGATCAGTCGTAGAGCTCTTCAGCAGGTACTGCGAAACGAATTCCATATCAACCAAGGGAGTCTTGCCAAAGAAATAGAGGAGTTCATTCACCTTAGAGATGTCCCTTCGTATATATCGGAGGCTGTGGATGCAGTGCGTAATGTGGGTAATTTCGCCGCACATCCTCTTAAGGACACAAGCACAGGTGAGATTGTCGATGTCGAGCCGGGAGAGGCTGAATGGTTGCTCGAAGTGCTGGGGTCCCTGTTCGACTTTGTGTTTATCCAGCCAAAGAGGCTGGAAGCCCGAAAACGTAAACTGAATGAGAAGCTTGCATCACTAGGTAAACCTGAAATGAAGCAACCTAAGAACAGCGGCTAACCAGTGGCTGGAGTCGGACGCTGCGTGCGCGGCGCCGGGGAGTTCAAACGTTAGGAAAGCAAAGGGAAAAGGTCAGCAATGTTTCCATTGATTCTCGGTATACCCTTAGGTATTGCCAGCTCTCTCGTCGCCTGGTGGATATTATTCCACACCCTTGTTCCGAGAGTCACATTTTCTCCGTTTATCTCAAAGACCCCGATCGATGATTGTCCTAGCGGGTACCGCTACAGGATCAAGTTCCTAAACATAGGTCGTAGGGACATGATCGATACGGAAGTCCTCGCAAGGCTTAGGATAAAGGGCATCAGGAAGGAGTACCCGACGAATTGGACGAATGTCCCAATACCAGTGGGGAGTGGGCGTTGGCCAATCGTTAGACCGAAGCGCAGAAAACGAGGATGGGGAACAGGTAACATCTTCCGTTTACGTATCGATGAGATTAACCCAGGCAAAGCTGCTTTACCCCGTGAGATCAAGAAGAGAATCGAAGACAAGTCTATCTTGCTGGAGGAATTACTTAGCTTAGGGAGCGAAACTCAAGTGAATATTAACATTTTCTGCTACGACCGATTCAGCGGAAGCAGAAAGGTCTTTGAATCCAAAGGTTATCGACTGGAAGACATTCAGACCAAGAAGTTCCAGTCGAAGGGAGTTGGTCCCGCCGAATAAAGCGCTCAACTCGACCGGGGTGTTTTGGTCGTTGGGTGCGGACAAAGACAAAGGTGCTATCATGATTGTTGAATGTCAGAACTGCCAAGCATACGTCGGACTAGAAGAGGTCGGTGTGTACGAGCAAGGTTGGTAGCGATGCCTCCGGGAGCAGGATGATGCTAACAATCACTGAAAAAGCTGGTTTTCTGCTGGGGATAATGGTTGAGGTGTGCAAAAATCATGAGTCAACAGTGGCTTTTTTTGGGTCCAAAAGTTGAATTTTTGGAGACTCTAGCAGCAAAATCTGTGAAAAGGACCTGCAGATTATCGTAATTCAAAAAAGATTTTGATATTATGGTGGAATTAAAAAGCGGAGAAGTATTTCAGAAAGTGTCAAATGGGAAATGTCAGATAAGGAGAATTAGCATGGCAGCATACTGTGTCCTATGTGGCAAAGTTCATGGCGTCGCTCCCAGTGTCCGGAACTTATGGCATCAGTGCACAACGTGCGGTGCAGTCTTCTGTGACGACTGTGGTCGTGAAAGATTGCCGGGGAAAAGAGGTCTGATGGATGGTACACGTCAATGTGTCAAATGTGGGGGACGGACCCATCTAGTTTCAATACCTCAGGAAAGCCATGCGACTTCCGACGTGCCTGAACTCGGTCGTGTGCAACGGGGGACTCGGTGGGATGTTTGGTTTTCGTTGTTTTTGCAGATCAGCCTCTTTGTTGTTGTTATGTGTGGTGTAGTTAGCGCAGCGATAGTCTTGCTTTTCACAGGTTTCCAACCAGAGAAAATTAACTGGAAGGCAGTGACAATCATTGCTGCCGTTCTGTTCGTCCCCGGGGAGTACATCGGAATACGAATATTGCTACGGATCAAAAGAAAGGCTAAGCAAAGAGACCCTTGATGGAAAGCGGCTATTGTGGAGATATTAGGGGCTGCTGTACAAACATTCGCGTGGCACCCCCCGGAATCACGTAACCCCCTAACCGCAAGGGGTTAGGGGGCTAAACATAAAACCTCACAAGAAATAAAGGGTTGCAAAAGTCGTATCCTGGGGGTATAGTTATCGCTTCTGTTTATTCTTGAAAGGGTCAATAAATGAAGTATGACGTAGCTGATTTATCATTGGCATCTGAAGGAAAAAGGCGGATTTTGTGGGCTGATAACGATATGCCGGTCCTTGCACAGATAAGGGAGCGGTTTGCTAAAGCTAAGCCATTGAAGGGCAAAAATGTTTCGGCTTGTCTGCATATAACCGCAGAAACGGCTAATCTTGCGCGGACTCTGAAAGCAGGAGGGGCAAATGCCGTTCTGTGCGCTTCCAATCCGCTCAGCACTCAGGATGATGTGGCGGCTTCGTTAGTAAAGGATTTTAAGATACCGGTCTTTGCCATCTGCGGTGAAAATCGGGCGACGTATTACAAGCATATCAACGCTGCGATTGACCATAAGCCGGTCATTACGTTCGACGATGGGGCTGATTTGGTAAATGAGCTGCATACCCGCAGAACGAAAGAGGCACACCGGATTATTGCGAGTATGGAAGAGACCACTACCGGCGTTATCCGTCTGCGGGCGATGGCGAACTCCGGCAAGTTAAAGTTTCCGGTCATTGCGGTAAATGATGCTGCGACCAAGCACCTTTTCGATAACCGCTATGGCACGGGCCAATCGACGGTCGATGGT
>CAZTWR010000103.1:0-6700 GCA_964618055.1 uncultured Pirellulales bacterium
ATTACCGATTACCATTCACCAATCACAAAATCTTTGAATATTTTCAAACGTTTCTGTACAGTTTTTGAATATTTCTATACAGTTTTCGAACGTTTCTGTATAGTTTTTGAACGTTTTCGAACATTTTCGAACGTTTGCTCGTAAACCAGCGCCGTTGCCCCCTTTGAAGCCATTTTACGCTCTGAACTACCCCCTAAACTGCCCCTCGGAGCGCAGCGTAGATCCCCGAGTGCTGCCGCTTGGCCAAGAACAGGGGACCCACTTCCGATTACTCATCTTGCCCAATCATTGCATCTTAACACTCCCACCTCCATTTTTATCCCCCAAATCTACCCCCAAAAATTTTCTCTTTCGCTCTTAACCTCTTATGTACTTATGACTTATGCACTTTCTCTGCTGTCGAGCAAAAAGGTTACCGGCCCGTCATTGACGCTGCTTATATGCATATGTTCCCCGAAAGTGCCCTTTTCAACAACTACCCCTTGCTTAGCTATTAGCTCACCTACCTTCTCATAAAGTTTCTGGGCCAATTTCGGCTCAGCTGCGCCGTCGAAGCTCGGCCGACGGCCTTTTCGGCAATCCCCGTGAAGAGTAAAGTTGCTTACCAACAGAATTGCTCCCCCGACATCGAGCAGACTGCGATTCATTTTGCCGACATCGTCAGCGAAGATACGCAAGTTTACTAACTTCTCAGCCATAAACTCAGCATCACCAACGGTGTCTGTCTTGCCGACACTAAGGTAGATGAGTAAGCCTTCGTTGATTTGGCTGACCGTTTGCCTGTTGACCTCGACCCGGCTTTGCGAAACTCGTTGCACAACCGCTCGCATAGCTATCCTTTCTGTATCAAGTCTTGCGGTTTAATCTAAACTCGGCGTGCCGGCGTTCTCGGCTCTATTCGTGGTCGATGGTGTCATCTTGCGTTTTCACGTCTTTTCAGAGCTAATCTCTTCTGTTTCTATCAGTGCGCTCCCTGCTGCGCTCTTTACGTTCTCTGTGCTCCTGTTGTTCTTTGCTTCTTTTCTCCTCCCGTTCACTGCGGCGGCGGAGCCTTTCCCTTTCCCTTTCCAATTTTTCTATAACATCCTTAAACCGTTCCTGTCTGTCTAACAGTATCCCATCAATCGCCGCCGCTGTTTTTACAGCCCCTTCTTCAACAGCGAGTTTCCGCAGGAGATTAAGCTCCGCTGTGATTTGCTTTTGCACCGCCAATGCCAGGTTCAGTTTATCCTCGGCTCTGCGCGTCCACTCGCGTATTTCGCCTTTGCTTTCTGTGCCTATCTGTTCTAATGCCTTATCTAACCCCTCAAATTCCTCAATCTTGGCTCTAACAGCGTTTGGGTCAGCAGACGCATTTGCATCAGCAGTTGCATTCGCATCGGCAGTCTTTTTCTCGTGCTCCGGCTCTTTCGCTGGTTCTTCTTTTTGTTCACTTAGCTGGGCTGGCTTGTCTTCCGGCGGCTGGGCAAAAGTGGGAATGAGACTGAAAAATGCTATCAACAAAATCAACATTGAAATGACAAAAGCCTTCACAATATATCCTCCAAAATAGTATCTGCGTTAATCAAGATTAATTGACGGCCTTGAGCCGTTTTTTGCATTTACTCAATTATACAACAAGATGTTTTGACTCGTGTATCAAAATCATCGGAATTTGATTTTTTCATTGCCTCTTTTAAACCTGCTCCATAGAAGCAAGGCCAATCCTTTCTGTAATTCTATCAAATTCGTCCAGAGAGTAAAATTCGATAGTTATTTTGCCTCTTTGCCCATTTTTGCGGGTTTCAATGGCTACCCTCGTGCCTAATTGTCTACTGAGCTCACTCTCCAGCTCCAGGATATGAACCGGTTTGGAACGTGCTGTGGTCTTAGTCTGCCCCGTCTCCGCAAGATACTTTTGCACTAACCTCTCAACCTCACGGACGCTAAGCCGACCTGCCATCGCTCGATTGGCAAGCTTTCGGCGAAGTTCATCGGTAGGCAGTGAAAGCATTGCCCGAGCGTGCCCCATAGTCAGCTGACCCTCGGCTAACATTTGCTTGACTTCAGCCGGCAAATCCAGCAGTCGCAGGTAATTAGCGATAACAGAGCGATTTTCGCCGAGTCGTTCAGCGGCCTCAGCCTGAGTTAGTGAAAATGTATTTAGATAGTTTTGATAGGCCTTTGCACGCTCGATAGGATTCAGGTCAGTCCGGTGTATGTTCTCAATTAGCGACAATTCGAGCATCTGCTCATCGTTTGCTTCTCGCACCAGGGCGGGTATGGTTGTCAGAGAAGCTAATTGAGCCGCCCGGAGCCGGCGTTCGCCGGCAATTAGCTCGAATCCAGGCCCGGCAGGGCGAACAATAATCGGTTGAACTACGCCATTGGCCTTAATGGATTCGGCCAGATCCGCCAGCCCCTGCTGGTCCCATACCGTTCGCGGCTGATAAGGATTTGGCGATATAGCATCGATGCGGATTTCCTGCAGTGAATCGCGTAACTCTTCGTCTGGCGGGAAGTTAGCAGTTGTTGCTGGCTCAGACAACGCCTGGCTTGCCTCATCTGCATTTAATGTTATCGGACCTAAAAGCGACGCCAGTCCCCTGCCGAGATGTTTTGGTTTTTCTCTTTTCTTGTTGGCCATTATAGATACTCCTTCATAACTTATGTGTAACTATCCTTGCCTTCACAGCTTTTAGCTGACCTTTAAGTACCGGCCCAGATAATATTTCGGAATTTTTGCTGAAAATTCTGCAACTTTGCCAGACTAAAAAGTGTTTTTCATAAAAAATGTTTCACGTGAAACAATGTCAAGAAGTGTGAAGTGCCTAAATCGTCAATCCACAGTCCTATGGACTCCTTACGGTGGATAGCTTACGCCAGTACAGTCCTTCGACTCCGCTCAGGACGGTGAGTGAAATCGAACTATAAGCTCAAAATTCTTATAACTTTTAACTTTAGTTCACTTTTATTTTCTTTCTGAGTTTGGTATCTGGGTCGGCAGGGCGGATTGCTACCCCAGCTTGCCTGTGGCTTGGCCACAGGCGACAAGATGTTTCACGTGAAACAAATGGATAGCGTTTAGCGGATAGCGGATAGACAGGAGTACACAAGTCATAGGGTGCAAGAGCAAAAGGCAAAAGTTGAAAGGCAAGATAGGGGGTTTGGGTGAAACACTCACATGGCAACGTCAAATGTTAGTTGGAAATATACCAAACAAGTAAAGGTGCCTTAAAATGGGGGACTTGGGCAAGGGGGGATAGAACCAAACGCGCAGGTTCGTGTAAGAAACGTTCGAAAACGTTCGAAAACTATATAGAAATATTCAAAAACTGTATAGAAACGTTCAAAAATGTTCGAAAATTTTGTGATTGGTGAATGGTAATCGGTAATTGGATACTGGATGCTGGATACTCGATACTCGAACAAAAAAACATGAAGAAGAGTTAGGTGCAAGTTGCCCAGATTAACAGGTGGTTTTGTACAGGGATATAAGTATATTAGTATATGCGTATATACTTATGGACTGCTTTAAGAATCAGGGTTTTGAGGTAGAGTTTTTTTACCGCTGAGGACGCTGAGATCGCAGAGTTTCAGCCAGCTTTGTGTACTCGGCAAACCTTGCTCTGAAAGCAAGCTTTCGCCGCAGAGACTTGCCTTCGGCCACGGTGGCTTAGCCACTATAGCTTCGCTTTAAGCTGACTAAAAAGGAGAAGTAACTAAACACAGATTGACACAGAAGTCGTCAGAAGACGGAAAACAGATGCTTGATGCTCGTTGTGAGGTGCCCACAGGGCAAGCTGGTGGAGGGCGCGGTGAGAAGATAAATTAAAAATCAAAATGTAAAATGCAAAATTGTGGAACTGCTTTGCAGAGATTTTTTATTGAGTTGGTTTTACCTAGTTGCTGGTGGGGGCGTGAGAAAGCATATTAGTATATGCGTATATACTTATGGACTGCTTTAAGAATCAGGGTTTTGAGAATGTGGATTTGAGGTAGAGATTTTTTTGCGGGGCTTTTCAAAGCGGAAGCGCAATGAATTGCTGTTGCTTCCGGAAGCCGCAATGGTTTCGTGAAGCGTATCTCGTGAAGCGTGAAGGGTAATGTGGCCGAACTGGAGGATGTACCTAAGGCATGCCCACAGGGTAAACTGCGCACAACAGCAAAATTTGAGGTTTGCGGGGTTTGAGTTTGGGGGTAAAATGTCAGCTGGATGTTCGATGTTCGATGTTCGATATTAGATGTTCGATGCTTCCGTCTTCGCTAAAGCTACGCCGGACAAGCGATGTGGGATGCGTTGGAAAGAAGCTGGATCCCCGACTGCGAATTTCGGGGACAAGAAGGTCAAAACCATAGTGTAAAATTTAAAAGTTGGAAAGCTACAAGTCAGATTTCTTAATCGACGGATTAAAAAGTTTTGGATGGCGTGGCGATTGTTAAAATGGTGCGGTGAGAATAAGACGAAATACACAAAAGGTATAAACTATGAATTTGACTCTAATTATCTTTGTGTGCTTGGGGATTATTGTGGTTGTTCTCCTCTTTTTATACACAGCTAAAATACTATTCCAACACAAAGTTAGACAAGCACGATACGTAGCAGATAAAGCCATTAAAGGCGAAGCAAATTTGGATGAGCACGATATTTGGTTGGCTATTAATGTACTCCAAACAGAGTGGGAGCGGAAGAAACTTTCTGGTAGAGAAGCTACTGAAGATGGTGTACGAATATATAAACTTGTCGATATTTGGCAGCAAAGGAAAAAGCCAAAAGGTGAAGAAGAAAAATAAGTAAGTTGGTGATTTTTAAAATGGTGAGGAGGATATTCTGAAAGGGGATAAAATGAGAATCATGTGTATGCGTGTTGTACGGGACGTTGTGATTGTAACTGTTTTTATTTTCATAGGCGGTTTTATTGTTGGGTTCGCAACCCAAGGTGTGTTTACGAAGGAATCAATAACAGTGGCGTGCTTATTGCAGGGGACTTTAGGATTTTGTTTTTGTGGATGCCTGACCATTGAGAATAGATGGAAACACCTTTTTGTTGTTGCTTTGGGTGTGTGGTTGGTAAATATGTTATGGCCCTTGCTTACCAGAGAACTTAGTGTGCTTGTTTGGGTGGGCGGTGTCTTTATGGTTTTCGTTCCGATGGTAGTTGGGAGTGCTCTCTCAATGCTATTAGTCAAAATACCTAAGCCAAAAGAGGAGAAAGACGAGCAGAAAGAATAAGTAAAATAGCGATTGTCAAAATAGTGGGTTGAAAAGGAATAAGTAACAATAATTTTTTAGAGGAAAAGATGAGTGAGGAAGGAAAAAAGGAAGAAGATAAAAAAGAGCGGCGGTTTAGTCAGGAGCAGCGGGAAGGAAGTGAGAAGTTAGAAGGGAGAAGTGGGAAAGTGGAAAAGAAAAATAAGGCTGATCGCAAATTCAGCGAAGAGCAATATCAGATGCTCAAACGCTGCTCGGAAAAGAAGGATATGACGGAATGGAACGAGTGGCGAAAGGAGAATCCTCATGAGGATATTCTTTTAGAAGGGGCATATCTATACAAATGCTATCTCAAGGGTGTATTCTTAAACAAGGCGGTGGTTGTAGATCGTCGTGGGAGGGTGTATGAGTTCGATCAAGAAATTCCTCAGAAGGATGCGGCGTTATACAGTGAGAAGTACAAGAATAGTGGAGAGGTACATCTCGAAAATGCTAACCTTCGACGCGCCCATTTGAGAGATGCGTTGCTGTATGAGGCTCGATTGGAAGGCGCGGACCTTAGCGATACATGTTTGAAAAACGTGGAATTTTGGCGTGCTGATATCAAGAACGCGACATTTCATACATCGGTTGTTGATGGTTCTACATTGTTTTGGCGGTGCACGGTTAGCCGTAACACAAATTTTCGTGGGGTGGGTCTGGACGGCACGTGCATAGATGCGGGGACGAAACAGTTGTTGAAGTACAATATCCGGCGGATGAACTGGGAGGATTGGTATAAGGAGCATTGGTTTTGGCGGTGGCCGGTGCAGGCATTTTGGGCGATGAGTGATTATGGGATGAGTACGCTGCGGGTTGTGGCAGTTTTCTTTATATTGGCGTTATTGTTTGCGGCGGTGTATATGAATTGGGCATACTGGGCGCCGCCGGGGATTATTGATAAACTGATAGTGCAGCCGGAGATTGGGGAGACTGAGCTACACTATGTTGGGAGGGCGCTGATTCGGCCTGTTTACTTTTCGGTTGTTACGATGACGACGTTAGGGTTCGGCGATATGTACGCGAACAAGGGGAGCATTGCGGGGCACGTGCTTTTAATATTGCAGGTGATTTTGGGATATGTTCTTTTGGGAGCATTAGTTACCAGGTTTGCAGTTTTATTTACAGCGGGCGGACCTGCAGGGGAATTCACAAAGGAAAAGTAATCATCACATAGGAATCCCTAAGAATATCAATTCTCTCGCCCTCGGTTTCTTCAGCGGTGCAATCTCTATGCAAGCTAGAGAGGCCCAAAAAGCCACCCCCGATAGATCGGGGTTTTCGCACCTAAGGCACAAGCTGCGCTTCAACATCGCCATATTAGATTCCGGCCCATTGGGTCGGATGTTTTTCTGGTCAAAGGTGCGTAATCTGGCCTGCCCCGACGAAGCATTGCGGAGCCGGGACAAGTGGTTCTAATGAGCAGGCCGCGGATTAGTATTTGGCTTTTTTTCCCATTTCCCGGTCAAT
>CAZTWR010000104.1:0-6681 GCA_964618055.1 uncultured Pirellulales bacterium
TACATTTCTTTGATGGTTTTAGAACCAGCCATGAGGTTCAAAAGGTCGAGGAGCTAACTTTTGATGATATGCGAGCGATAATTGACGACGATTTGGTTGCTCAGCATAAAGCCAGAGCATTGTCACCCGACAGGCCTCAGATTTCCGGAACAGCACAGAATCCTGATGTTTACTTTCAGGGCAGAGAGACGGTGAACAAATTTTATTTAGCTACACCGCAAATTGTTGCCGAGACAATGGACAAATTCGCAAAGATAGTCGGGCGCAGCTATCATCTGTTTGATTATGTTGGTACTGACGATGCGGAGAAAATCATCGTCATGATGGGCTCGGCAGCGGATACCACACACGAGACAGTAGAATATCTGGCATCTAAAGGCGAAAAGGTCGGCGTGGTAAAGGTGCGACTTTACAGGCCGTTCAGCACTAAACACTTTATTGGTTGCTTGCCAAAAAGCGTAAAGAAAATCGCTGTATTAGACAGAACAAAAGAGCCGGGCTCACTTGGTGAGCCGTTATACTTAGACGTTCGCACCGCAGTCGGCGAAGCGATGGGACTTGGTGAAAGTTCTTTCGACAAATACCCGCTGATAGTCGGAGGACGATATGGTCTTGGCTCGAAAGATTTTACGCCAGCTATGGTAAAAGCCATCTTCGATAATCTGGACGCTGCAAGGCCCAAGAATGGTTTTACCGTAGGTATTATTGATGATGTGACCAATACAAGTCTGGAGGTTGATGAGTCCTTCGAAATTGAGGGCGGCAGATTTTTCTCCGGGATGTTCTATGGGCTCGGTGCGGATGGGACCGTAGGTGCAAATAAAAACTCAATAAAAATAATCGGCGGGTTAACGGATAATTATGCCCAGGGCTATTTTGTTTATGATTCGAGAAAAGCCGGAGCTATGACCATATCGCATCTGCGATTTGGTCCGGAGCTTGTTCGCAGGCCTTACCTGGTAGGCAAGGCTGATTTTATTGCCTGCCATAACCCCAGCTTTCTGGAAAAGTATGATATGCTTTCGGCGGCCCGCCCAGGCGCAACATTTCTACTGACCAGCAGTTACGGCCCGGATGAGGTGTGGGACACTTTGCCGCAGGAGGTGCAGAAACAGATAATCGAAAAGAAACTGAAATTCTACGTTATTGATGCGATTTCGCTTGCCCAGGAGCTTGGCCTGGGACCAAGAATCAATGTAATTATGCAAACCGCCTTTTTCAAGATAAGCAATATTGTCTCGCAGGATACCGCAGTTAAGGCCATCAAGGATGCTGTTAGAAAAACCTATGGCAAAAAGGGAGAGAAAATCGTTGAGATGAATAATGCCGCCGTCGAGGGTGCTCTGGAAAGGATTTATGAAGTTAAAGTTCCTGACAAGGTGACAAGCAAGATTAAGATGCGGTCGCTGGTTCCGGAAGATGCACCTGATTTCGTTAAAGATGTTACTGCAGAGCTTATAGCTCTTCGTGGTGATAAGCTCCCCGTGAGCAAAATGCCGGTTGATGGTAAGTTTCCGTCCGGCACGACCCAGTATGAAAAACGCAACATCGCTGTAAACATACCGCAGTGGGAACCGGACATTTGCATTCAGTGTGGCAGGTGCTCCTTGCTTTGCCCGCATGCTGCTATAAGGATAAAGGCATACGATGAAAAACGCCTCAAAGATGCACCTAAAACATTCAAAAGCGCTGATGCAAAAGGAAAAGATTTTGCCGGTATGAAATTTACCGTTCAGGTGGCGCCGGAAGACTGCACAGGTTGCGGTGCCTGTGTGCTTAGTTGTCCTGCTGAGCAAAAGGACGAGAACAAAAAACCCACAGGCCAAAAGGCAATTAATATGGTGCCGCAGGAGCCGATTCGTAGCAGCGAGCGGGAAAATTATAAATACTTCCTCTCAATTCCAAATACAGACCCAAAACTTTTTAAGTTCGATACCGTGAAGGGCAGTCAGTTGATTCAGCCTTTGTTTGAGTATTCCGGTGCTTGTGCCGGCTGTGGAGAAACCGCTTATGTAAAATTGCTCAGTCAGCTCTTCGGAGACAGGGCCATGATTGGAAATTCTACAGGTTGCTCGTCGATATACGGCGGCAATTTGCCGACAACGCCTTATAGAAAGAGATTTGACGGCAGGGGGCCTATTTGGAGCAACAGCTTGTTCGAGGATAATGCAGAGTTTGCTATGGGTATGCGGCTGACGGTCGACAAATTCAAGGAACGGGCCCTACACTTGTTGGCTAAGGTGGCTGAAAAGGGCTGCGTTGATGCCAAGCTGGCAGAGGAAATCCGAACAGCTGCATTGGCCAATGAACCGGCGCAAGCTGCTATTGAAGAGCAACGGGCACGCGTTGATAAACTCAAAGAGCAATGCAAAAAGAGTGATTGTGCAGATTGCAAGCAGTTGTTGGATGTTGCAGATTATCTCGTCCGCAAATCCGTCTGGGCGCTTGGAGGCGATGGATGGGCCTACGATATCGGATATGGTGGGCTGGACCATGTTCTGGCCAGCGGCGCGGACGTCAACGTGCTTGTTTTAGATACGGAGGTCTATTCCAATACCGGCGGACAAATGTCGAAAGCTACGCCCAGAGCAGCGGTGGCCAAATTTGCAGCGGCTGGAAAACCAAGCCCTAAAAAGGACCTCGGCCTTATGGCTATTGTCTATGGCAGTATCTATGTTGCCAAGGTCGCGATTGGTGCAAATCCAAACCAGACGGTGAAGGCTTTTATCGAGGCGGAAAGCTACCCCGGTCCTTCGCTTATAATTGCTTATGCGCATTGCATCGCCCACGGCATCAATATGACAGCGGGCTATCAAGAGCAGAAAAAGGCCGTTGATTGTGGCCATTGGCCGTTGTATAGGTTCAATCCGCAACTTAAAGAAGAAGGGAAAAATCCACTACAGCTTGATTCGAAGGCTCCTACACTTGACTTCGAAGAATATGCTTATGGGCAGAATCGTTATCGGCAGCTTGTGCAATCGAAACCGCAAGCGGCAGCAGAATTGCTCAAGCTTGCCAGCAGCGATGCAACCGGTAGGTATGCTTTGATGGAGCAACTTGCAAAACTGAAATGTGAGACGGGGAAACCGTAGGGTCTCCCGCTGTTCAAAACAAATTATTGTAGTTGATGGTATCTGGTTTACAACCAACCCACTTTGCTTTTGCCTTTTAGCAGCATTTTGAACACATCATTGGTTATAGGTATGTCATAGTCGCAGGAGGAGAGAACACGCCCGTCGCTGACATTAATAACCCGCGCTGTAAGATAAACCTTTTTTGAAGCCACGGCGTAGGTCCCCACGACTACGGCTTGTGCGCGATGCTTGGTGCTGATTTCCGTCAGTTCACGGGAAAGTAGGAATTCACCTGAACCTGCCCTTATGAAAACATTTGTGCGCAATTTCATCTCTATTGTAGTGTAGTTCCTTTGTTTAAACCGTGATGCAAATTGTTCTGCTACTACCCTTCCGAATGTGGAAGAGTCATCCAGGTCGTCAATATTAACAAAGCTTGCTACCAGAATGGGGCTGTTTTTGGGCAGTTTTGGCTGAACTTTATTAAGCAGAGAATCTGCAGCCTTATAATTGGCACCCGGAATAGATTTGCCTTCCAGCCATGCCCAAAAGTCTCCGGTGAGCTGTACTTTGCTTTCCTTGACGAGTTTGTTAATCTCGGTCTTATTCTCAAGGCCCGTGATATGCTGTTGGTGTCTTTCAGTCTCACGTTCACTTGCTTCATTGATTTTCTTGACTTCGGCCCTGCACATAGCCAGCTGGACAGCAGGGTCACCAATATCAGTGCAGTTGGTTAGCAGAACACACCCCAGCACGAGCAATAGTATTAACGTCATATATTTAATCATTGATTAACAACCTCCATTATCTTTCCCTGTAATGCGTAATTGCTGTCCCAAAGGGGTGTATTAATATAATAAGTGCCGGTGTGACTCATTACATAAGCGTTGCCTCTTTTGACGGATGTTGTGATTACGACTTCATATGGGGAGGCTTCGATGCCGACGTATGCTCCATCTGCACTTCCGGCAAGAACTCTACCGATTTTAGAAATAATATCTGGTGAGCGAACAGGGCGGTCATTATGTTTAACTAACTGTATGTCGAATGTCATTAACAGTTCTGCTGCTTTGCTGTCGTCAACTACGTTATAACCTGCGTTGACTAACTGTGTAATTAGATAGTTTTGGTAGGCCCTTTTGAATGGTATAGTGATAAGCCGGTTGGATTCATCTGCTACGGCCAAGGGTTTGGTGGTCGTCCAGATGGTTGGATTCTCCTTACTTGGCAAATGAAACTTCGGGACTACAAACAGCGGCATACTATTCGCAACCCTCTTGCTTTGCTCCAGTTGCCAGACCACCTCTGCCGCCAATACTTCCCAGTGATGAGGGGCCTGCATTTTTTGCTGCTCAGTATATGGGTAATTTGTAGCAACGGGTATTTGAGATGTACAGGATATCAGGAACGTTGGAACAAGCAATAATAAGATGGTTAGTGTACATTTCGCAATCACAGCTTCACTTTTCTCTTTCAGAGTTTGGCCCATTGACGTGCCCTCCTCATTTTACCACATAATCATACCCTAAAGTTAATTTAGGGTAATGAGTGTACAAGAGTGCTCTTGGGCTGTCAAGCTTTTTTTTGATTTTGCTCGCTGTTTCTAATGAAAATCGCAACTACTTTAATTGCAGGTACTTAACTTTGGGGCCTGAAGAACTTTTGCCGAGTACTATGGTCCTTTTATCTGTACCGGCATTGCGATAGTTATCGGGCTTTAGACAGAAGAGTCGTGATGAACAAATCCTGTATTTAAGCAGTATAGTTAGATTATGGATTATTTTGTAGAAAGCGAGGAGCTGTCCTGTGGGGTAAACCAGCGAAACCTGTTAGTTTCAGGGACTCCTTTTGCGCCCCCCCGAGTGCGAATCCTCGTAACTGCTTTGCGTTCCTGTAGTTGTAGCAGAAAAAGGCGTGAAGTGTATTTTGTGATATGTGAAGCAGAATAGGAGACGGAATACACTGGATATGCTGTTAATTTCTTTGTAATATTGGCCTTATGACAGTTAAAAAAGTTAAGCCAACAACGTGTTAAACCGATTATAAGTGCATAAGTTATAAGTGCATAAGTTACTTTTGCCCGGCGTTTTTGTGGCTATATGCTCTCCGTAAGGAGTCCCTAGGACTGTATTTTGGGATGTTAGTGATATGAACCCCGTTAGAAATTCTACGGCGAGGAATAATTTGATACAAAATTTGGGATACCCTTCACGCTTAGGGGGAGTTTCTGACGCGGTGAAAGACACACGAACTGTAGCGGTTGTATCTCTTTTATTTATTCTAAGTATTTACCTGGCTGGCTGTGGCAATAAGTTTTTTGACCCCGCGCAAATAGGCAGGTTTCGTCCTGTTCCGGCGGTGAATGTGATACTGGATTCATTGGGTGTGGCAGAGGAGGCTCCGTCAGTTTGGGAGGGAGCGGAAGAGCCGCGACCCATAGATGTTATAGCCTATGAGACTGACTATGCGCTTAATCCAGGCGACGCTGTAAGGATATCCATTTTCGAACTGCTTCGAGAGGGCCTACAGTTTACAAACGATTATGTAGTTACCGAAACCGGAAAGATATCCATACCGGAGGTTGGGGTGGTTGAGGCGGTAGGCTTGACTGAATCGCAGCTTGAGGAGGAGATAAGGCAAATCCTTTCGCCGAGCATATTGAAAGAGCCGTCAGTTGTCGTGACCTTGGTTGCTTCGCAACAACACACGTTTTCAATATGGGGTGACGGTGTACCGCGGCCGAGCAGATATGCAATTCCGCGATATGGTTTTAGGTTGACCGATGCAATTGCGACAGCAGGTGGGATAAGACAATTTAACGTAAGCTATGTTTATGTTTCCCGTCCTGTTACGGGCGAAGAAGTAATAACGGAGCCTGTTGACATAGAGGTTGCTGAGCCAGCCGAACCGGAGGAACCGGAGGAATCGGAGGAACTGGAGGAACTGATTGAATCTGAACGAGAAATGTTGGAGATAATAGCACCACGAGCGAAACAGCAATGGCCCCTCTTTTCGCAGGGATTAGTTATAGCTTCGGCGGAGATGATAACAGATAAGGAGCTTGCCGAAGCGGCCTTACCGGAAGGTTTTGAGCCATTAGCCGATGGCGAGAGAGCGTCGGTGGACGTGGAAGACGTACCGGAGTCATCAGCCGGACCGCATAGTCGCGAGACGATAGATGCGCCAATAGATGAGGACGAAAGAGGCCGTATTGAGTGGATTTTTCAGGATGGCAGATGGGTTCCAATTCAAATTGGTCGGCCAAGGCCGACAGAGCCGGAAGTTGGAATCGAGCCTGAGAGACCAGCTGAGCCGCTTAAGAAAAAACTGCCGCAGGAGTTCGACTGGGAGGAGGTAGGAACTGGAGGAGTGCAGACACGAGTTATAGAAATTCCTGCAGATAAGCTGCGAGGTGGTGACCCTCGCTATAATGTTGTGATAAGGCCTGGTGATAATATTCATGTTCCTGTTGATGTTACCGGCGAATACTTTATTTATGGTAATTCCAACTATCAGGGAGTTGTGCCTATGGACGGCCGACCGATTACTTTAAAGATGGCTGTGGCTGCAGCGGGCGGTTTGGGGCCTTTGGCATGGCCAAGACGTT
>CAZTWR010000105.1:0-6674 GCA_964618055.1 uncultured Pirellulales bacterium
AAAAACTTGGCCCAATCAGCTACGAACCGGATTCAGGGCTTAAGGACCTGAGGTACATAATGCCGGGTGAGAGAGAGTATTCAGAGAAAACAGCTGAGGAAATTGATAGTGAGGTGAAGAAGCTCGTCGACGAGGCTTACAAAAAATCAAAGGAATTGATAGAAGCAAATAAAGATAAACTTGATAAGATAGCGAAGACCCTGCTGAAATATGAAACTCTTGATGCCGATGAGGTTAAATTGATTCTGGAGGGCGGCGAATTGGACAAGCCTACGGTTTCTGATTTGTTAGCTGCCGAGCTGGCCAAGAATAATCAGCCGAACTCCGAGCAAAAAGGACAGTAAGAGCAGTCGTGCAAGAAAGTAAAAAGGTGAAAGCAAAAAGATAAAAGTGTGGGTAGCTTTTCTTTTTGCTTTTTATTTTTTTTAATTTTCAAATTTCCTCTAAGGTGTGTATGCGGGAAAGAGCTGCTATAATTTTGTGCTTAATTTTGATTTCCGCCGTTAATGGTCTTGCTGCCTCCCCACGTGGTAGTGTTATTAAAACCGATATTGTTGCCATCTCGGTTGAGCAGCAACATGAAGTTGTTGAGCCAGGCAGCAAATCTGCATTGGCAGTTCATTTCGAGCTGAAAAAAGATTGGCACTTCTATGCCTCTGCGGAGACAGCATCAGGGGGTATGAATCTTAAGCTCACGCCATCTTCAAAAGACTTCATAAATTTTTCTGAGCCGATATTTCCCCAGCCGCATTTGTATTTCGATAAGGCTTCAAACAAAACACTTGAGGTATTCAGTGGCAAATTCACGGTATTTTTGCCGTTTAGCGTTGACCTCGTTTTATTTGAAGCCAACGAGCCTGTTGATGTTGGTATTAAGATTGGCATTGAAGGGGCGGTATGCTCGGATGTTCAGTGTCGCGTACCTGATTTTGGCCAATTGAGTACAGATATAAAAATTGCACCTGAGGCGGCGATGGGCAAACCTAAATTTGTTCTGCCGGATTTAACAAAAACGGCACAGCCAGGTGTACCGTCATTAGCAAGTCAGCGGGTGAGTTATTCGGTCTGGTTTGCTCTCGGCTTAGCGTTTTTGGCAGGGTTGAGTCTAAATATTATGCCGTGCGTCTGGCCGGTGCTGCCTCTTATCGTGATGCGGATTGTTGAGCAGGCAAAACAGGACAGAGGAAAATCTATAGCGATGGGACTTACTTTTTGTCTTGGGATATTGCTGTTCTTTGCATCCCTTGCCGGAGCGAATATTGTTTTGCAGGTTTTCTATGGGACGGTGCTGCAGTGGGGGGACCAGTTTCGCAATCCGGCTTTTGTTGCCGGGATGGCACTTTTGCTGGTAGTGCTGGCGCAATTTTGCTTCGGAGTGTTTACTATCGTTGTGCCCTCTTCAATAGCGAGTAAATCCAGTTCTGGTAAAGGCTATTTGGGAGCTATAGGGATGGGTTTTCTGGCAGCTATATTGAGTACGCCCTGCAGTTTTGCGATTTTAGCAGCGGCCTTTGCCTGGGCGCAGGCCCAGCCTTTGCTGCTGGCCACTGTTGCGATAATGGTTATAGGTGCCGGGATGGCCGTGCCGTACGCGATATTAACCTCAATGCCCGGCTTCTTGAATCGCTTGCCCAAGGCAGGCCGATGGATGGAGCTATTTAAGCAGGCGATGGGATTTGTCCTGCTGATTATTGCGGTAAAATTGATTGGAGCACTGCCGCAAACGCGGAGAATGGGCGTGTTGTATTTTGCAGTGGTGCTCGGGTTTTGCGTTTGGATGTGGGGCAGTTGGGTCAGTTATAACACTAAGCCGTTGCGTAAGTGGCTTATACGGATTATCGCAATGGCTTTGGTGGTTGCAGCAGGGTGGTCGTTTCTACCTGCACCTGTGGGAAAGCTAATTGACTGGCAGGACTACGACGCTGATTTAACAGAGAGCGCCAGAATGGAAGGAAGACCCGTCTTGATTAAGTTTACTGCTGATTGGTGCCTGAGTTGTCAGGCGGTGGAAAAAATAGTTTATTCCCGCAGGGATGTTGCAAAACTAATCGAAGAAAAGGGTATTTTAGCAATTAAAGCCGATACCACAACTAAAGATTTACCAGCAACGCTTGCTTTGAAAAATGTATATAACGAACCCGGCGTTCCGGTCAGTATGCTGTTTACCCCGGGTGAGAAAGAAGCAGTCAGGTGGCGTGGTATGTCTTTTGCCGATGAGTTGAAGGCGCTTTTGGAAAAACTTCCCTGAGAAAGATAGCCTTATGGCAAAAAAAGCAGCGGCAAAAAAAGCAAAAATAAAGGTTGACCCCGTTAGAAATTCGAGAACAGGCAATTACCCTGTCAACCAGAATAAGAGGGAAAAAGGAAAGATTTCTAACGGGGTTGATAAGACCCAGGCAGCGGAAAGGGTCAGGGAAATTTTACCTGTACTGGAAAAAATATACCCGGCTGCGAGGACTGCGCTTAACTTTAAGAATCCTCTGGAACTTTTAATAGCGACGATTTTGTCGGCCCAGTGCACAGATGCGCGTGTTAATATGGTGACGAGGAAAGTGTTTAAGAAATACAAATTGGCTGGGGATTGGGCGAAAGCTGATATAAAAGAAATTGAGTCGGATATCAAGAGTACCGGCTTTTACCGCCGTAAAGCAATCAGTATTAAAGGTGTCTGCAAGGAGATAATCGAGCGATTTGATGGCAGAGTTCCCAATACAATGGAGGAGCTTGTAGCGCTTCCCGGTGTGGGTAGAAAGACAGCGAATGTTGTATTGGGCAATGCGTTCGGCGTGCCGGCGATAGCCTGCGATACGCACGTTATCAGGCTCTGCCGGCGCCTGGGGCTTTCCGAAAATAGCGATGCGGTAAAGTTGGAATTTGATTTGGCCGAAATAGTACCAGAGAAGAGCTGGACTTTATTCAGTCATTTGTTGATTTTTCATGGGCGAAATGTTTGCAAGGCACGTAAGCCTGATTGCGATAATTGCCCGATTGCCAAATTCTGCCCTGCTGCGAACAACCCTGCTTTATGGTAAGGTGAATATTGCCCTGTGACCCGAGCGACGAGTCACGAGCGACGAGGGACGAATTATGATAGATATTACTGATAAACCGGTGAAAGACCTCTGGCGGATATTCAGGGTGATGGCTGAGTTTGTCGAGGGCTTTGATGAGCTTGCTACTGTGGGTCCTGCCGTATCCTTTTTCGGCTCTGCAAGAGCAAAGCCCGGCCAGAAGTACTACAAACTCGCAGAAAAAACCGCCTTCGAAATAGCTAAGGCCGGCTTTGCGGTAATAACCGGCGGCGGTGGCGGGATTATGGAAGCGGCCAATAAGGGGGCTGCAGAGGCGGGTGGTAAAAGCATCGGCCTGAATATCGAAATACCTCTGGAGCAGATACCAAACAAGTACCAAAATCTGTCACTGCATTTCAGGTATTTCTTCTGTCGCAAGGTTATGTTCCTCAAATACGCCCACGGCTTTATAGTGTTCCCCGGCGGCTATGGAACTATGGATGAATTTGCCGAGTCGCTGGTACTGATTCAAACATTAAAGCAGGCGTCTTTCCCTGTGATTTTGATGGGCAGTGACTATTGGGAAGGATTAATTGCCTGGATGAAGGAAAAGATGCTCAAAGAGCACCATCATATTTCTCCGGAAGACCTGAATGTGTTCACGGTGGTAGACAAACCCGAAGATGCGGTCAAGATTATAACAGATTTCAGAGAATCAAAAGGCCGAGTCGGAATTGATTTGTCATCGGGAATAAGACGAAACCACGTCGATTGACCCACCAATCCTGCCAAATCCGAAAGCCCCGAACGTTACGTTTGGGGTCATTTATTTTGCTGCTGTTTCTTATCACCTACCCAACAAAAAGTTAGTTACTTTATAGCCTCTTTTTTCGATTTCAGTTCCAAATGCTAAGACATCTAACAATCTGCAAATAGTACGATAATTCTTACTACCCATTGTAACTTTTTGACAAAACTTGGTCAGGTAATCTATAGCTTTGGCATTATCCCTTAAAAGTTCTGAAAACCCAATCCTAGTCTTATCAGGAAGCAAATATTCCTTAGAACGTCTTTGTTGGATAGCAGCTAATCTAACATCATCTCTTTCGGCCAAAACCTTCATTTTTGCGAAAGTATTTAATACCTTATCATCCATAAAATCGTGAGTTAGAGTAGTTTTCAGTTTTCTCTCAATCCAATCACAAGCATTGGTGCCAAGCAACATTGATATCCTCAATGCCGTTATAATACTGGGAAATTTAGGAACCGCTACAAATTCCTTTAACACTTCGGCAAAAACTCTATCCGATAAAAAATTGAACCAAAATAAACAAGGGGCATAAAGACGCAAGCCGGTAGTTGCAAGTAGTTTGTTGGTTTCATCTGAGACTTCAAGCTTATCGCGACCCGCATAGACTCTATAATAGATAGTTAAGTCAAATTTAAAGCTCTTGTTATTTTGTGAGAGGATCTCATTAGCTTGGAGAATCTTATTGACATCATCGAATAAATTAGGTGATAACTCCTCATGATAAAGAATTCCATCGCATTTTCCTCTATCATTACTAACTTTTACTATTTGGGTTGCCCCTCTATTTGATTTATTATAATAGACAATTTGTGAAGAAGATGGGGATTCCTTTGAAGGCATGATAACAGCATTTTTTGATAGTGGCACTTCTTTGATTCTTCTTAATAACTCATTTTCCAAATATTCAGTTCGTTTCTTTACAATCCGTTGAAATTGAGTTGGTTTTGCTAAATCAGATTTTGCTCCATAGCGACAATATACAGCATAGCGTTCAAGTATTGTTCGCCTACCACCTTGACATTGTTCGTAAATAGGTTTGCTAGTTACATGTGGCATAGATTTGCTGGGTGGCGTGTGTAAAATTAAATAGTACTTCCCTTTATGTTTCATTCGATGAATATTGAGTGGTGATATTTCTGGGGCAGTACATCCATTCACAAGCTCGACGATATTTGCCGAGTCAATCCTTGATAAATTTTCTTTTGATACACCAACCCATCGGCCATCATTTCTTACACCACACACCACAAACCCTCCATCAGTATTAGCAAACGAAATAATGGCTTTTACTATTCTATACTTAGTACTGGTTGATATATTTTTGTCGATTGGTAATAGCAACTTCCAATCAAGGTACCTTCCTTCTTGCTTTTCGCATAACAATTTTTGTATGGTTATTTCCGCAATTTGCTCATCTTCAAATGGATTATCCATATGAGCGAGCTTAGAAAGAGATATAGAACTCTGCTTTTTCATGGGTTACACATATAGTAAAGTGACCATCTGTACGAGAGGTAGGATAGTATCGCACCTATGAGAATCACTAAATAATTCATTAATTAGTTTTCGTTTCTGAAATCCCCACAATGATTATATAATCTGCATAAAACCACAACTCCCCACGATGTTTTCTCTCTGCTGTTGCTTACCAGATTTTACCCCATTTTCTAATCCCCCACAACCTTTTCTAAAAGCCCCCGCGGCGCATGAGCGGAATTCAATCAAAAGCGTAGTTCCCCGCACACCAAAAACCGGAAATTTTAAAAAAGCTTTACTCCTTTTCTCACGTCGAGTTACGAGATTTATCCGCCTCAGGCGGAATCGAGATTTTCGACCCAAACGCGCATGTTCGCCCTATTTAAAGGAGGGAGGTATTACATTATGAAAAACCAAAACGCAATTTTTACTTTTTCCTTTTTACTTCCAACTATTTTCTCTGTGTCCTCTGTGGCTGAAAATCAACTTGTCTGCCGTAGCCTTGGCGAAGGCGGATCAATCAAAAATAACAAATTATGCAAAACAAACCCAATTTTCAAAAAAGTCAAATATTCATAACCGTAGTTTCGACAATGAATTACAACGAAAAATGGATAATGGACTCTTGGTCAAAACGAACCCAATCAAAGCCAATTTTACCCGCCCCTATGGCGGGTAAAATTGCCCTGAGCTTGTCGAAGGATCTGCGGCGACTAATTTGTCCCGCCTGTCCGCCATAGCTTTAGCGACGGCGGAAGCGCAGTCGAATATTCTATCAAAGCAACTACCCACCTATGGCGGGCTGGCAATCTTGCTCATTGCTTCATTCAAGTGTGTCAGCAAATATTTTTTATCCGGCCCGCCGAGATGCTCCCACGGCAGGATTTCTTTGGTGTCAAATTGTTTTTGTGTTAAGCTTTCCAGGTCGAATCCTAATTTTTCGAATGCTGCCTGCCATATAGCTGGGTTAAAACACTCATCCCATAAATCGAATTTTGCTCCATTTTTCCAGGCCGCTTCAATAACGTTGCACAATCTTCTATCTCCTCGGCCTATTGCTGATTCGAGTATGCTGCGCTCTATATTGTGGAATTTGAACTGCACCATTTTTGCGCCAAGTTTCTTTTTTTCATTAAGTATGAACTGTTTTGCCTGTTCGAAATAGGCTTTTGGTTTTTGTGCTAACCAGCCGAACGGCGTATGTGGCTTTGGTACGAGCCAGCTTATGGTAACGTTGATTTGGGCCGTTTTGCCGTCAACACTTCTGCGAAGTTTGGCTAACTGAGATGAAAGTTCTGCAATGTTTTTTATGTCTTCTTCTGTTTCGCCCGGCAGGCCGACCATAAAATATAGTTTCAGCCGCTGCCAGCCTGCTC
>CAZTWR010000106.1:0-2280 GCA_964618055.1 uncultured Pirellulales bacterium
GAAGCAAACGCTGAACTGGTGAAAAAGTTCGGTAAGAAAATAGTGCTGAATAAAGAGACTTGCCTGCCGCATATTTCCTTAGCTATGGGATGTATCGATGAAAAGGACATCGCTTCTGTCGAGAGAATTTTACAATTGAGCGCAAAAGAATGCTCTTTGAGTGATTTGAAAATTTGCGGGGTTCGGAGCTCGGAAAATTCGACAGGTGAAAAGGTATCGGTCTTCGAGGTAGAAAAGACAGAAGAGCTTCAATTGCTTCATAAAACGGTTATGGAGCAACTGGCACCATATTTGAGCTGTGATGTAACTGCCGATATGATATATGGTGATGAGGAGGTTGCGGAGACGACGTTACTGTGGATTAAAAACTATCGGGAAAAATCAAGTTTCGACAAATTTTTCCCCCATATAACAATTGGATACGGCGAACTAAGTGCCTTCTCGTTTCCAATTAAATTTACTGCGTCAAGACTTACTTTATGTCATCTGGGAAATCATTGCACGTGCAGAAAGATTCTCGTGTCGATTGAGCTTTCGGGGAAATGAAAAGGTTGTTATGCTTTTTTTTGTTCGAGGAAGGCCTCTAAGATTTCTGCGGCGGCGATGGCATCGAGCCGCTTTTTCTTCTTCTTTCTTGTGAATTCGGCAGGAGCTAATTTTTCTTCAGCACCGAAACTGCTTAATCTTTCATCCTGAAAGTGAATCGGAACCTGCAGATGAGCTTTTAACTGCTCAGCGAATTGGAAGACCCGCTCGGCCTGAAAGCCCTGTGAGTCGTCCATATTCAAAGGCAGGCCGAGGACGATGGCTTCGACATTTTCGCTTCTGACTGTATCCGTAATCTTTTTTATCAGGCCCTTTTGACCCTCTACTACAGCAAAAGGGGAAGCGATTGTCTCTGCAGGGTCACAGATTGCCAGGCCGGTGTGTTTATCGCCATAATCTATTGCTAAGTACCGCATTTGGTTTGGCTGTTCGCTAAATACTACCGCTTAATTTGTTACCAAATTTTCACGATAAATGCAAGAGGTTACAGAAATTTTTCGCCGGTGTGCTTCTTTATTAACTCGAGCAGCTCCTTTAGCCTCTGAGACTGGTCGATGCGGCATACGAGTGTAGCATCGGGGCTGTGGGCAACGACTATATTTTCCAGGCCAATAGCGGCGATTAGATGGCCTTTGTCTTCGGTAACTACGATACTGTTCTTGCAGTCAAGAAGCTCGCTCTGTGTAGCTACGATGATATTATTATCCGTGTCGGAACTGATAATATCAGCGAGAGCGGCAAAAGAGCCCATATCAAGCCAACGACAATCTAACTTTATTGCATAGACTTTGTCGGTCTTTTCCATAACGGCGTAGTCGATACTAATTTTGGGCAATTTCGGGAACCATTCTTCGATAGCCAACTGCTGATTTGGGCTGTCCCAACTGGCTCGAATCTTACGGAGAGACTTGGTAGCATCGGGTAGAAACTTTTCCAGATTATCTAAAATTGTTTTGGCTTTCCAGACAAACATACCGGAATTCCACAAGTACCGGCCGGTTTTGAGGTATTCATCGGCAGTTTTCTCATCTGGTTTTTCCTTGAATGCTTCGACGGAGTATATTGCGTTTTTACAATCGGGACACTTTTCGGCAGCAGCATATTTTATATAACCAAGCTGGGTACTGGCGAAGGTCGGCTGAATGCCGAAAGTAATCATATCGTCCGGATTTTTATTCACAAAGACCAGAGCATCTCTGAGTGCCTGCTGGAGCACTTCAGGAGGTTCTATCAGCTGGTCGGCGGTTACGACGGCCATCGTAGCGTTGGGGTCATACTTGGTCAGAACGGTTGCGGCCAATCCGATGGCACCGGCGGTATCACGCACAACCGGCTCTGCGATGACGTTATTAAAGGGCAGTTCAGGGAGGTTTTCGCGGGCAAGGTCTGCGTAACCTGCATTGGTGAGAATGATTATGTTTCTCCGGTCAAATATGGGTGAGAGACGTTCGAAACAATGTCGAAGAAGCGTTTTGCCATCGAGGAGTTTTAAAACCTGTTTCGGGTGTTTTTCGCGGCTGAGAGGCCATAATCTTTTTCCTGTGCCGCCTGCCATCACCACTACGTAATCCATTGCCAAAGGCCTTTCAAGCAAAGAGAAAGAATAATACAGGAACAACAATTGCAACAAAAACTGCCATCGTAACCACCCAAAGTGCACTGGCCAATGGGCCGTCTAAATCAAAAACATTGCTCATTGTTACCATAAGAACGGCGCTGGGAGTAACCGATAAA
>CAZTWR010000106.1:2290-6553 GCA_964618055.1 uncultured Pirellulales bacterium
AAAAAGGCTATTCCACAAACCCATTCTACAACCAAAATATAAACCACCCAAAGAAACCACAACCATAAGACGTCAAAATAAAAAAAATTCCTAATATTTACAAAAAAAAAGTCCAATTCCGAACAAGATAAAACTATTATAACCTTTTGGACCAAACTATTTAAGTTTTGTCCGGTCAGCGCCAACAAAGCGATAATCAAAAGAGCTACAGCCGGCGTTAGAATAAATTTTACCGCAGCAATTGGAAAATACAAGTTTATATAATTTTTGAGACGGGATAATTTTACCCGCAGTCCAATTGCAAAAAAAGACAGGCTGGAAGCGATGTAAACCAGAATATCAATTATGTGAAATTTCGCTATAAAAGCAGGTGATTTTACGTTGGTCAAATTTAAGATTATAGCTGCTATTATGGCGGGGATGGCAAGCATCCGAAAATCCAACAGAAAGCTGAGATTTAATCCAGCGTTGCGGTCTTTTTTGCTAAGTTCGCGAACCTTCAGGAGGGGTAAATAGACAAGATAAAAGGTAGGTAAGCAAAGCAGAAGATATATGTTCGCCAGAGCAAGTCCTGCCATACCAAATAAAGCATAACAAACGAACGCTCCGCCGGTATATCCTGTATTGCTCAGGCCTCCTGCGAGTATGAGCGTTAATCGGCTTCTTCGGTCAGGTTCGAGGAGATAAAAAAGCCCAGCTGAAAGAGCCGTGATTGTCAGCATCAAAATGACGCCTACTATCGGCAGCCAAATAAGCTGGCGGCTGAGCTGCATCGGCCAAATTACGAGCAGTGCGATAAGCCAGTTGAAACAGACCAAAACTACGGTCATTATTTTTTTTGCGAGATGTTCCGGCAGGCCAAATCGACTGCTTGCCAGATAACCCGAAGTCAGGCCGACCACCAACACCGCCAACATGCTTACAAGGCGAAGACGAGCGATGTGCTGAGCAGACAAATCCGCCAAACAATCGGATAGGTATGAGTACATCAGACCAAGAAGTCTCCATCAACTTCGGTTATAGACCGGATTTGCTGTGCTAATTCTTCATATTCATCGCCGGGCTTGCCCATAAGTGCAAAGGTGGCTTCTTTAACCAGCTCGACAGCGGGCTGGTCGTAAGGGTTGATGCCAAATAATGCGCCTGCAAAAGAAGTCGTTACCTCATACAAATAAATAAACTGGCCAACTGTGTAAGAATTTACTTGCGGAAAGAGGACTGTAAGACAGGGACGTTTACTCTCCAAAAGAGCATACTCAGTGGCTATCTTTTCGCTGTTGAGCAGTAAGCTTAAATCTTTGCCAGCGAGGAAGCTGAGTTCCGGGGCACAATCGGGGGTTGGGCTTGTTTTGATGCCCTTATCGAAATTATCGACTTGCAAGAAAGCGAACAACTTATCGTTAGGGCCTTCACGATACAACTGAATCTGGCTGTGCTGGTCGGTGGCACCGAGGGCCTTGATGGGTGTGGGGCCGATATAGACTTTGTTGCCTTTGAGGTCTTCTGCCTTGCCCAAACTTTCAGCCCATAGCTGGCGGTACCAATCGGCCAAATCTTTTAAAGCATAGCTGTATGGGAACATTACAGAAATTTTTTTGCCGTGATTGTAGAAATGGTAGTTTACTGCGGCGTTGATTGCAGCGGGATTTTTATAGAAATCTTCGGTGCTGACTCTTTTGTCCATATCACGAGCACCTTCGAGGAGCGAATCAATATCGATTCCGCACATAGCGGCACTAAAGAGGCCCACTGCACTTAGGACGCTAAATCTGCCGCCGACGCCCTCCGGCACTTCAAGGCATCGCAGGTTGTCTTCTGAGGCAATTCTTCGGAGTGTGCCTTGCTCAGGGTCGGTAGTAGCAACCACGTGGTTTTTGCAGCCATCAGGGCCGAGCTTGTCTGAAAGCAATTTGCGGATAATCATAAATTGACTAGCAGTCTCGGCGGCTTGGCCGGATTTGCTGATAACGTTAAAGATAGTCTTGTCGAGCTCGTCGTCAACCCAGTCCAAGAAAGAGGACAACTGCGGCGGGTCGATATTATCGAAGACGAAGAACCGAGGGCCGGGGCGTTGTGTGTCGTCAAGGTTGTGCATATATGGATTTAGTGCGTTTTGCAAAGCGATGCTGCCAAGGGCAGAGCCGCCGATGCCGAGGACGACAAGATTTTCACATCGGTCTTTAAGCTGGCCAGTTAGCTCTTTGACTTTTTGAACGGTTTCCTCATTATAAGGGAGGTCTCTGTAGGGCGTTTCACGGGCTTTTCTTTCTTTATTCAGCCTTGTAATTAGGGAAGTAGTTTCTTCTTTAAGGGCTTTTAGTTGATTGTCTGTGATGCCGTGCTCGGAGCCGAGAGGACTGACTTTTGCCATAACGTTTTTGTAGTAGAGTTTAATTTGCGATTCTGCCATCGACATATTCCTTTAATCTGAACCTGCAGAGGGTCAGCAGGCTAAGTATCTACTTTTGAAAGTTTTGCGTATTTTAGCATTAGTGTTTTTGTTTGGCCAGTGTTGAATTTTACGATGATGATGCTGTTTTCGCCCACATCGATGAATTCCTTTATGGTGCCGCGGACGAAAGGGGGAGCAGACTCTCCGACCTTTTTCGAATGTTGAGTGTTGAATTTTGAATCTTGGGCGTTTGACGCATAAGCTGGACGAATCAGGTCTTTCGTGCTGCTATAGATGTCATAGTTCTGTCGGATTTACGAATTTCTTTAAGAAATCGATGAATAAATCTGTGACACTGAATTCATCGATGTTGTAAAATTCCTTATAAGGGAAAAAAAATTGTTTGATTCTGCTAATAGGAATGGTAGATATGCTCTTGCCCATTTCTCCCCTCCTTGGTACATGTATGGGGACGGGAAGTTCTCCATTTCGTTCATCCTCGATAATAGAACGTATCTCATCGCCCAAAGCAAAGGCCAATTCGATATCGTAGGTAGATGGACTTCCCATCCTTGGTATATAGTCCGCATGTTGACAACTTACTTCAACATTCCGATCCCTATGTCTGAGCCCTGCTTCAACCATCTTTGCAACTACGACCGCAGCTCCGCCAAGTTTTCTTGCTCCAAACGCTGCATCCATTTCTCGCTTATCCTCGATCTTAAACCCTTCCGATACAGCTATAATAACATGACCATGGATATCATATAGCTTGGCAACCCTATCATAGAATTTCTCCCAATCGTTTCCTTTCAACGCCACCTCTGGGATTAAGACAAACTCTGCTCCACCCAAACTGGCAGCAGCCGCTAACCATCCAGCATCTCTGCCCATTGTTTCTATTGTAAAGATTCTGTGTGTCGACATGGCAGTTGTGCGAAGGTCTTTTGTAAGGCTAGCAATCTTAAGTGCGGCGGACGGATAACCTGGACAAAGTGACACCTCAGTATTTCCTTCAAATGTATTTGTTCTAATGTCATTGTCAATTGTTCGTGGAAACCCGAGTATCCGAATATTGTAATGCTTTGCACCAGACCATCTATATAGGTCTTTTGCTGCACTAAGACTACCATCACCACCAATAGCCACTAACACGTTTACTTCCAGTTCTTTCAGGTTTTCGAACACAGCCCGTTTTTCATCGTCGTTGCCAGGAGCGTATCTAAGAGACCGAAGAATCGTGCCACCCCGTTGTGGATCGATATGCTCCCATGTCAAAAGCTTTACAGATTTGTCCATAATACCTTTGTACCCATCCTCAAACCCAAGTATTCTAGGATATCCTGCGGCGATGCCGTTGTCTCTTATGCTCTTGATAACAGCATTCAAGCTACACGTATCTCCACCGTTTGTCAGGATGGCAAGTGTTCTCATCGAATATTTCTCCTTACTTACACTCTCGAGGATCAAAGCCCTGAATCGTAATTCAGGATTTCCCATTTAACATTGATTTCGCCATGTTTCTCCAATTTTGCTAGCCTTACAATACCAGACCTGGGTGAAAAAAGCAAGGTGACAAGCATTTTTTTCGTCAAATCCTCTTTGTAGGCAGCTGTATCTCTTAAACTTACATCCTCGAATATACTTTCACCACGATGTTTATGCATACCTTAACTGCTCCTCCCAGAAGACAGGGTGTTTTTGCAGTAAAGTTTGATTTGTGATTTGGCCAAAGGTACACTCCTTTCGCATACGTTGACTGTAGCCCATTAAAGATTTCATATTTTTGCAAGGTTGGCGTATTTTAGCATAAGTGATTTTGTTTGTCCCGTGTTAAATTTGACAACGACGACGCTGTCCTCGCCCATATC
>CAZTWR010000107.1:0-6478 GCA_964618055.1 uncultured Pirellulales bacterium
CCACAACCTTTTGCCAACCCAGTTTCTTGAACTGGCTCCGCAATTCCAACGGTGTATGTCGTAGGTGCTGGAAGGTATGATGAGGTGGTAGTTCTATGCCCTCCAAAGTTCCACCTACGTATAGTGGGTGTGTCTGATGAAAAAGATAGAAAACCCCAACATGCGCCTCATCTGTAGTGCCATAAACCAATTGCGCTTCCTCTTTGCGGTTGGCGCGCCAACTGTCTTGAACTGTCAGGATCGCTAAGACTATTCCTTCCGGATGGCGCAGCGCCACGCGGTCTCTTGGGGAGAGAGAGGCTGCGAACTGTTCATTCACATCCAAAGTAATCGGTATGGGCCAAAGCAAGCCATTTCGCAGACGCATCTTTTTGCAAACCGAATCAAAATCGGGCTGGGTCAAAAAACCATCCAGAGGCGAAAACGCGCCATTGAGCAGAAGTTCTACATCCCGAACCTGCCTTTCAGTAAGGTCCCACGAGGACAAATGCACTGCCTCTTTTTTCAATTCCCCAACCCTTTCCTCAGTGGCCAAAAGTTCTCTAAAAGAACTTGTGTTACCTACTCTTTCTTGCATAAAAACTCTCTTCTTATGTTTAAAAACAAATCAGTTATTTCAGACTCCGTCCTCGTGGGTTGCAATAAAACCCTGTAAGGGCCAATACAGCAGTTCTCTCGTCACTGCGGCCAATCCCTCTGTAACCAGCAGTTGAGTTGGAAACAAATAATACCTGCCCCGTAGCCGATAATCAAGTTTTTTTTTAGTGCTTTTGGGGCTGCTGTCTGTTGTGGACAAGTATAATTTTCATAAATCCGGTCAGATTCCTGTAGGCTATCGTTGACATCATTGCTTGTGGGCTTTAGAATTTTCAGATTACGATAACTCATAAGGAGATGAATATGGACTTAAGAGGTGTTATCCTTGCCGGTGGCACAGGGTCGCGGCTGAGGCCGCTAACCAAGGTCACAAACAAGCATTTGCTGCCCGTAGGGCAAAAACCTATGATTTATTACCCGATTGAGAAACTAACCTCAATTGGCATCGACCAGATATTGATTGTAACCGGCGTTGAATATATGGGCGATGTAGTTGGCCTGCTGGGCTCCGGCAGGGAATTCGGCTGTCAGTTTACGTACCGAGTGCAGGATGAGGCGGGCGGAATTGCCCAGGCCCTGGGACTTGCGAAAAATTTTGTACAGGGACAACTCTCGGCCGTCATCCTCGGCGACAATATCTTTCAGGCAAATCTAAAAAATTATGCTGATAAGTTTATCTCCCAAAAAACCGGCGCAAGGATACTGCTCAAACAAGTCTCACATCCCCAGCGTTTTGGTGTTGCTCAAATATCCAATGGCAAGATTACCGGCATCGATGAAAAACCAGAAAAACCAAAGTCAGATTATATAGTAACGGGCGTATATTTTTATGATGCCTCTGTCTTTGATATTATACGGACGCTCAAACCATCAGCTCGTGGCGAGCTTGAAATCACCGATGTCCATAATGCTTATGTTAAAAAAGGCCAATTGGCCTATGACATCCTCGATGGCTGGTGGAGTGATGCCGGAACGTTTGAATCCTTAAACAGAGCAAATGAACTGGTTGCAAAGGAGCCGCCCCAATGACCGAAAAAACCGCACCGCTAAAAACAGTCTTCCAGGACCGGGGATTGATTGTACGCAGCTCCGGGAAGCTTATCGAAGGAGTTCAAGCTCGACACGCAAAAGTAATACCCGACGAGCGTGGCCGACTGGGAGAAATATTCAGAGCCGACGACCCCTGGTTTGAAAATTTCGGCCAGGTCTATTTCACAACAACATATCCCGGCGTTGTAAAGGCCTGGCACTATCACAAAAAACAAACAGATTGCTTCTACGTCATAAAAGGCATTGTAAAAATCGCTCTCTATGACCAGCGAAAAGACTCACCAACTTATGGAACTGTAAATCAGCTTTACCTCGGCGAGCACTGTCCAGGCCTGCTCCGAATACCGCCGGGCGTTCTGCACGGCTGGATGGCCGTCGGACAAACAGAGGCATACATTGTAAACATTGCCTCCGAAACCTACAACTACGACGACCCCGACGAATACCGCACCCACCCGCACGAAAATGACATCCCATACGAATGGGCGCAAAAAGATGGCTAATGAAAAAATCGCCGTCTTGGGCGGCAACGGTATGCTCGGCTCTGATGTGGTCCTGGCGTGTCAAAAACAAGGATTTGACACTACCGCCCTCGACCTTCTCGGTTTCGATATCACCAACAACGACCATCTTCGACAAGTTATTAGAGACGCCCAAATTATAGTTAATTGTGCCGCTTACACAGATGTTGAAAAGGCCGAGAGCCAGACCGACCTCGCATACGAAGTCAATGCTGAGGCCGTCGGCAATCTCGGTTCACTGGCAAAGAATGCCGGTATATGGGTTTTGCACATCAGTACGGATTTCGTCTTCGATGGCACATCCGACAGACCCTATATCGAAACCGACACGCCAAATCCGATAAACGTTTATGGAGCGAGTAAACTCACCGGCGAGAAGCTTTTGATTGAAAGCAGCTGCCGACATTGTATAATGCGTGTCGAATGGACTTATGGCTTAAACGGCGATAACTTCGTAACAAAACTTATTAACAGGGCAAAAACCAAAAAGGAATTAGCCGTTGTTGATGACCAGATAGGTTCACCAACAGCTACAACCGAAGTTGCTAAAGTGATTTGCAAGTTGTTATCAAAGAAGCCTGAGGGTTTGTTTCATTTTGCAAATGCAGGCTATGTCAGCCGTTTTGAAATGGCAAAATTCATTTTTGATAAGCTCAATATGTCTGTTGATTTAAGTAGCTGCAAAACCGCCGATTTCCCCACTGCTGCTGCAAGGCCTTTAAACAGCCGTTTTGATTGCAGTAAAATCAAAGCTCTACTTGGTGAGCCAATCGAGCCTTGGCAGGTACCGTTAGAACGTTTTTTGGAGAGGTTATGAGGAAACTTCTGGTTACAGGTGGTGCGGGATTTATAGGAAGTAATTTCGTTCAAATGGTGCTTTCAGAGCATCCCAATTGCTTTATTGTCAACCTCGACAAGCTCACCTATGCCGGTAATCTTGAAAATCTCGCCGGATTTGAAAACCACCCCAACCACAGATTCATTAGAGGCGACATTTGTGACGGTGTTCTCATAGAAAATATTATTGATGAATATAAAATAGATGTGATTATTAATTTTGCCGCCGAGAGTCACGTGGACCGCTCAATCACCAAACCAAAGGTCTTTATCGAAACTAACGTTACCGGCACATTAACCCTGCTCGAGGCGGCGCGCGATAAAAAGTTAGAACGGTTCATTCAAATTTCGACCGATGAGGTATATGGCTCACTCGGCCCGGAGGGCAAGTTTGCCGAGCTAACACCGCTTGGTCCGAATTCGCCGTATTCCGCCAGTAAGGCCGCGGCAGACCATCTGGTCGAGGCGTTCGGCCACACCTGGGGTGTAAAATATAACATCAGCAGATGTTCAAACAACTACGGCCCTTATCAGTTTCCGGAAAAATTAATCCCACTAATGGTTAACAATGCTTTGAACGACAAAGAGTTGCCTATCTACGGCGATGGCTTATATGTGCGTGACTGGCTGTATGTATATGACCACTGCACAGCCATCTGGAAGGTCTTAGCTGAAGCACCACCCGGAGAAGTTTACAACATTGGTGGATGCAATGAAAAGGCAAATCTGGAAGTGATAGAATTAGTCCTGAAGCGGTTAGAGAAACCAAAGTCGCTGATTAAACACGTCAAAGACAGGCCCGGCCACGACAGGCGATACGCAATCGAGGCTAAAAAGATAATGACAGAGCTGGGATGGCGACCGTCAGTAAGCTTTGAAGAAGGAATCAAGAAAACGATAGACTGGTACCTGCAAAATCAGAAATGGCTGGTCAATGTCGTCTCCGGCGACTACCAGAAATATTATGACGCTATGTATTCAAATCGGTAAACATTGCTCCGCGATGTTCTGAGCAGGATATGAAAGATACAAATTCAGTGCCTACCGTTAGCGTTTGTATCCCTACATACAATAGAAGAAACTACCTCAAAGAGACACTTCAAAGTGTATTTGCTCAAACATACAAAGACTACGAAATTGTCATAGTTGACGATGGCTCAACAGATGGCGCAAAGTAAGTGCTAAGGTATGTTGGTGTCGTTTTTTCTGAGAACGATAACAAGGTGTTGTCCGCGTTTTTCGTCTGTCTTACGCAATCGTTTCCACACATAGTTCCACACCAAACAGTTCAGTGCTCTCAATTCTATAAACCAGTAATGATTCTGAGTAAATTTCAAGTACTGTTTAACAAATCGGCTCTTCTTATACACATATTCAACGTTGACAATATCCAAATGTAAGCTGGCTTCCTCAAGCTGTTTTTGGAATAGGTTCAGATCGTAATGACGGTAGTGTTTCTTACGCACGGGGACAACAGTTGTGGGAACGGATACAACAACATAACCATTCCTGTTGGCGCGTTCTTCTAAAGTCTTGAAGAATGTACTGATTTGGTCGTCCGGGATATGCTCTAAGACCTCCACTGCCAAAACTACATCGAATGTCTCTTTTAATCCCCTGGCGTCAATAGATAAAAACTCGACATCATGGTGAAATGCCTTGGCGAAACAGATAGCTTGTCTGGATGGGTCAATGCCCACCCGGCGCTCAATCCCCCAGTCAAGCATGCCGATTACACGTCCATCTCCGCAGCCAACCTCAAGTACCGATGAAGGAGTCAGAGAATGGACAAGTTCGCGGATATGGTTCAAATAGCAGAGATATTCAAATCCCCAGCTTAGCGTTCGAAAGCACACCCCAACACCTTTACTGTCAAAATGGGGAATGTAATGATAAGGAAAGCTGTACCGATAATCTTGGATCTTATACTTATCCAAAGCGTCTTGCGAAGCATTCGGTTCACACGCCATAACTATATGCTCTTTCTCTTTTCAGGAAATACCACTAACAACTTCCCATAATCAGCAACTGCACAAAAACACATCATACCAGTTCCACTGCTACCAGTAAATCTTTTTAGATTACCAGACTTGAGTAAATTACCACCCTTGACAACAGGCCATAGGCCAGTTTCAAAATAAGGATTGAAGAAAAACAACGAATTACTCCTTGCAAAATCAGTACCTATTAGTAATGTATTCTAAATGCTGTAGACTCAAAAACTGCTAAGAGGAAATATTCGTTGGTGGTGATTAATAACATGGTAAGTTTGGGATTTTACTATGGCTCCTAAAATTAGTGTTCTCATACCTACGTACAACCGAAAAGTCTATCTCAGAGAGGCGCTCAAGAGCGTGTTTGCTCAGACCTACAAAGACTATGAGGTTGTTGTGGTTGATGACGGCTCGACAGACGACACAGAAGAAATGATAAGAGGCACTGGCTACCCTGTCAAATATTATTGGGTAAACCACATAGGTCAATATGCTGCGCGAAACAAACTAATCGAACTTGCACAGGGAGAATATATTACATTCGTCGATTCCGACGACCTTTTATTTCCGGATACTATTGGGAGACTGATAAAAGCGGTAGAAGCACATGGGTCCGATGTGATCGCTTATGGGTCACACGTGGGCGCTGATGAAAAAGGCAGGTATGTAAAGCGAAAACAACATCTGTTGCCGTCAGGTAATATCACAGCGGAATTGTTTGAATTTATTTATGTTCACTCTTGTGGGATGATGTGTGCTAAAAAGCTTTTTGAAGAGGTTGGTGGTTTTGATACGTCTCTAACATGTTGTGCGTTCTACAAGGTGTTGCTAAAACTGTCTCTTAAATGTAAGTTCGTTCCAGTTGAGGGACCAACTTTTAAAAGGAGACGCCATAGAGGCAATGTCTCTGACCGTTCATTCGCTAATCGCAAAGTAGAATTTGATGTGCTTGAAGATTTCTACTTCAACGGCGGTGGTAAAAAGCTAATACCTCACTCTCGGGCAATGAAGAGGCTCAGCAAAGAAGGTTACAGGGCTGCACGCTGCGCAATCAAAGAAGGGCAGCGAGAAACCGCGCGTCAACTGCTTAGTCAATCCTTTTGGCGGCATCCAAACTTCAAATCTCTACTTTGGTTGATGGTAGCATCCGGCAGATTGTATCCGGCTTCACGCAAAAAATGATTTACATAAAATATTCATCGTTTTTTTCAAACCGCCGGTTTGTCCTTGAAAACGAGTTGTGTTTTTTGCCCGTGCAATGCATTTGAATCTTGTAGGCTGATGCTAACCCAACAATGCCGCCACCTATCACAACAATATCAAAGTCGGTTTGTTTTTCCACTGTTTATGTATTTCTACCGCTATGATGGGCTGGGGTTTTTACTTTTAATGCCGCTCGTTTTTTGAGTGTTTATTCTCTTTGTCCAGGACATCATTCCAAGGTTATCAACTGGGTTTCATACAAACTTTGATACAACG
>CAZTWR010000108.1:0-6431 GCA_964618055.1 uncultured Pirellulales bacterium
AGGGTTGTAGTTGAGCTGGTTAAGGGTGATAAAATATTTGAATATCCAGGTGTGTTAAAAGAATATACTGCGGAGTTTATTGAAATTATGGACGTTGATTACAAGGTAAAAGAAGATGAGCCGGCCAGAAAGGCGGATTTGGTTGTGCCGCGGAAATACGGTCTTGTTCGACATCTCGGAGAATAGATTAAGATGTTAAGAGATTTAATAGTAAAGAACAGAAGCTATCGGCGTTTTTTTCAGGAACAAGTCATAGGGATTGATACATTGAGAGAGCTCGTTGATATGGCGAGACTATCTGCATCGGCAGGTAATTTGCAGCCGTTAAAATATATCCTCTCCTGCACGCCGGAAAAGAATGCTTTGATATTTCCACACCTTACCTGGGCAGGTTATCTTAAAGATTGGTCTGGGCCGTGTGAGGGGGAAAGGCCATCCGCATATATCATCATACTCGGAGACAAAAGGTTGAGTAAGTCTTTCGGCTGTGATTATGGAATAGCGGCACAAAGCATTCTTTTAGGGGCGGCAGAGAAAGGTTTAGGCGGCTGTATTATCGGTTCAGTACGAACAAAGCAGTTGCGCAAGGCCCTGGATATACCATCCTGCTATGAAATACTTCTTGTTCTGGCCCTCGGCAAACCCAAAGAGACAGTAGTAATCGAAACGGTCGGCACCGATGGAGATATCAAGTACTGGCGCAATAGTGAAGGTGTACACCACGTGCCGAAGCGACCGTTGGATGAGGTCGTAGTCGGTTAAATATGAGCGAAGATGAAAAGACGATTTATGATTATCTGGACAAAGAGCCACTGCACGTAGAACAGATAACAGCAGGGACGAGTCCGGCTGGGGGCGGTATTAACGCCGCCCTTGTATCGCTCCGGCTAAAAGGTTTATTAAGGCAACTGCCCGGCAGTATATTTTTACGAAGTTAGCGCTCTTTGGAAAACTCTTGCAAGTTTCAGTTCGAAAACATATACATAGCCATAGTCAAAAAATAATTCTGTCTTCTATTTTCCGGAGCGGTGGATAGTGAATTATCTAAAGCGAATACTGGCGACGGCGGTTGTGGTATGGGCGGCACTGGTCGGCTGGAATGTGTCGCATGCGGCGGAGGAGCTGAACCTCGAAAAGTCGGTCGTGCTGCTTAAAAGCGTTCGGCAGGACTTCGACTATGATGCGCCGTGGAAACAGGGCAAAATCAGGGAAGGCATCGGCTCAGGATTTGTCATCGAAGGCAAAAGAATCCTCACCAATGCTCATAATGTCAGTAACAACAAGTATCTGGAAATCAGAAAGGAGAACATCGCCAAACGCTACCCCGCAAAGGTTGCCTTTATCGGCCATGACTGCGACCTTGCGATAATAACCGTTGAAGATGAAAGTTTCTTCGATGGTACTGTGCCGTTAGAGTTAGGAGAGCTTCCGAAGGTAAATACGACGGTCTCGACCTACGGTTTTCCTATAGGCGGCAGGCATATTTCCGTCACGGAGGGCGTAGTTTCACGCATAGAGATGGATCTCTATTCACACAGCGGAGCAGATTCGCATCTTGTGATACAGACCGATGCGGCGATTAACCCTGGCAACAGCGGCGGGCCTGTTATGCAGAACGGCAAAGTGGTTGGCGTGGCATTTCAAGGACTTCGACAGGCAGAAAACGTCGGCTATCTGATTCCTACAACCGTTATCAGGCATTTTCTTGCCGATATAGAGGACGGTAAATACGACGGATTCGGCACGCTCGGGGTTAAATTTTACCCCGGACTGCACAGTGAAAGCTATAGAGAATACCTCAAAATGCCGTCGGGAGAGGGCGGTGTCGTGGTGATTGACACGATGTTGAACAGCTCGGTCGAGTCGGTATTGCAGCACGATGACGTGATTACAAGAATCGATGATTACGACATTGATAATGATGGCAGGGTGCAAATATACGGTATGAGAGTGCACTTTTCCGAGGTTATCGAGACAAAACAGATAGGCGAAACGGCAGAACTGACCTTTTATCGAGACGGCAGCGTGATGCAAACGACAGTTACGATTGCGTTGAACAGGCCTGTGCTCGAGTGGGCGAGGGAATATGACCGTCCGCCGCGGTATGTATGTTTCGCAGGGCTGGTGTTCGTACCGGTAACGAGAAATTTTTTGGAGACGTGGGGAGAGGACTGGCCTGTCGATATACCGCATTACCTGCGATACCTGTTCGAGCATTCGATGGAATTAAATACAGACCGGCAGCTTAAGGAATACGTGGTCATTGCGGAAGTGCTTTCGGATGAGGTCAACTCATACTATCGTGGAATCAAAAACGAGGTTGTTGGGAGTATAAACGGCGTAACCATTCATTGTCTTGGCGATGTATATGAAGCATTTAAGAAGCCGGTCGGCAATTTTGACCTGATAGAGTCTATGAGCAACGGAAAAATCTGGCCTATCGACGCCGAAAAAGCCCGGGCAAGAGGCCAAATGATATTAGATAAATACAACGTTCCCGATGAAGCACGTCTGGAGAAAGGGTTATGACAAAATTGTTAGCTCCAATACTGATTATACTCGGCACCGGCGTGCTATCCTGCTCACAGCTTGCGATAGAGCAAGTCCAGCGTGTCGATATGACCGAGCAGATGAAGCAATCGCTGGTCTATCTGAAAATATCTGCCTACGCTTACGACGATTATCAGCCTTGGAAACAGGGTGACATCTCGGAGGAAACCGGTTATGGCTGCGCCGTTAGCGAATATGAGGTAATTACCCCTGCCTGGAATGTTAGGGATGCACGTTTTGTTGAAGCTCGCATATACGGTGAGAGCGAATATATCCCAGCTAAAATAAAAGTCATCGATTATGAAAGCAACCTGTGTTTGATTGAACTTGACCGCAAGGCAATGCCCCGGCCGTTGAAGCCAATCACATTTACCGAGGATTACAGGGAAGGAGCGGAAGTTGATTTTTATTGGCTCTCATACGATGGGCATTTATACAACGGACGGGGATATCTCGACAAGGCAGAAGTCAGAAGGTCAACGGCATCGTTCACATACTCCCTAAACTACGTTCTGGCAAACACATCCAAGAATGCAGGCAGGGGCCAAGTCAATTTTATCGGCCCAGAAGCAATCGGGGTCGGCTGCTGGCGGTCATCAAAAAGCAAAGAGGCGGGGCTGATACCGGCAATGATTATAAACCGGTTTCTTGCCGACGCAAAAGACGGTAACTATAAAGGGCTCGGGGTTGCCGGTTTTGAAATCACCTATCTGCTCGACCCTACAAAGCGGGCTTACCTGAAGATGCCACAGACACTAAAAGACGGCGTTTATGTGAAGGATGTATATAACTTAGGCACAGGCAGCGATGTGCTTAAGAAAGAGGATGTTATCCTCGCAATAGACGGCAAAACCATAGACCCTCGCGGCCGGTTTGAAGACCCGCAGTATGGGCAATTATCATTTGAGCACCTGATTACCGGCAAGGCAGCCGGTGAAAATGTTGTGTTTGAATTGTGGCGTGACGGGCAGCGGATGGAGATAGAGGGCGAGGTTAAGAATTTTGATGCGGCACAGATGCTATTGCCATATTATGAATATGACCGTCAGCCGGAATATGTCATTACGGGTGGCTTCCTGCTGCAGAAGCTCACTCGCCCTTATCTTGCTAAATGGGGCGATGATTGGGAGGGAAAGGCCCCTTCCTATCTTTATAACTATTATAGCAATGCGGCCTTTAAGCCCACCGATGAACGTCGGGATATTGTCATATTAAGTTATGTTCTGCCAGCTAAAATCAATCTCGGCTATGCGGAACTCAGGCGGTTGGTCGTCAGCAAATTCAATGGTATGATAATCCGCTCGGTTGAGGATATTCTGACGGCCCAGAAGCTATATCCCGATTCTAAATATGATGTGATAGAATTCGAACTTGATAATCCGAAGGTAGTGATTCCGCGCGAGCAATTGCCTGCGGCCGATGCACTTATCGGCAGGAACTACGGCATACGCAAGCTCGTAAACATCAACCAATAAGCCGAGTCAGAGTCCCTGCAGGTTATACTTTTCTTACGGCGATTGTGTAGATTGGCCGTTGTTCTTTGAGGTATTTTCTTTCGAAGTTCGAGCCGACCCATTCGCCCACATCGGCGCCGGCGGTCGGGAAGAATTCGATTTTTTCAAGCCTGCCGCTGAAAGTGGTCAGGACTTGCTGTATTTGTTCGAAGTACTCAGCGTGGTCGGTAGCGATTCTGATAGTTCCTGCGGGGGTTAGGCGGCGGAGAAGTTGTTCGAGGTTTGCAGGGACAAAAAAGCGTCTTTTGTGGTGTCGTTTCTTTGGCCAGGGGTCTGGGAAATAGATGTGAAAACATTCTACGGAGTTAGCCGGAACGAAATTGGTTAAAAAATGTGCGGCGTCTGTGCGAATTACTCTTACGTTTTTCAGAGACCATCGCCCGATGCGGTCGACGGCGTATCGATAGTATTTTCGCGCCCATTCGATGCCGAGGAAATTGACCTCCGGCTGGGTCATAGCCTGGTTGAGCAGGAAGGCAGCTTTGCCTGAGCCGATTTCGATGTGGACAGGGCCTCTCCGTCCGAAAATCTGCACAAAATCGATTTTGCCATCCAAATCTTCGGGCTTTAAGGCGACCGAAGGATAGTCATTTAAGATTCTGGCCATCAGCAAACTTATCCTGGAAATACAGCTATAGCAAAGCTTAAATGCCAGTATTATACAGGAAAACGGCACTTTGGGCGAAGATGTAAATTGCTTTTTGGGCGCTGATTACGATTAAAGTCAATGCGGAGAGTATTCGATTAAAAGGCTGTGAACCCCATTGGCTGCCGGTGCGTATTTATTATTAGGATTGAATCTTAATTAGGTTGACCCTTAGAGGCATAAGGGGGAAGTTTGAAGAATGATTCGGCAATTGATTAAAAGGCGGCGCAAGTGGATTCTGATAGATATCAATACGCAAAAGGATTTCTTCCTTGCCGGGGGTAATGCGTGTATAAAGAACCACAGGAGGGTTTTGGCCAATGTGCGCAGGATGATGGCCTGGGCCAGACGCAACAATGTTCGGGTAATCTCGACCTGCGAGGTTTACCCCAACCGTAACGGTGTCAATGAGGTTGGCTACTGTATTGACGGTACGGACGGGCAAAAAAAGATACGGTACACATTGCTGAGCAATCGGGCCAGCTTACCGGCAGATGGCAGTACTGATTTGCCGGCAGATATACTGCGACAATACAGACAGGTTGTTCTGCATAAGCGCTGCGTTGACCCATTCGACGAGCCCCGGATAGAGAGATTGCTCAGTGAGGTGCGGGCTGATAATTTTGTTCTCATTGGTGCCAGTGCCGAAGGTGCTGTTAAAGCAACAGCATTGGGACTGCTGCAGCGGGGCAAGAAGGTCAGTGTTGTAGTTGATGCGGTGGGTTTGCTCGACAAACGAGAAGCAAAGCTGGCACTTCGTAAGATGGGGGCGAAGGGGGCGAAGTTAATCAAGACAAAGAAACTTGCCGGAGTTTCTCGTTTGAGACAAGTGGGTATCTGCGATTGCGAAAGTTGTCAAGGAGGGATGGGAAAAACAGCGGTTAAAATCGGGTCGCAATACTGAAAGGCCCTGCCGTAGTCCCAATATTTTCAGCAATCGGTGGCTTTTTGGTAACTGGTAACTATTTAACCATTTAACCAAATCACCATTTAACCAAATTCTGACCAAGGGGCACCCGGTCTTCATAGACGAATAAACCATCAGTAAAAGCTGAGCTAATGGGACGGGTTCAAATAAGCCGATATTATATCGGTCGGCCGTTATATGTAGCATAATTATTGATAACGGCTTGGATGCAAGGTATAATTTTGAAGATTATAAAGTAAACCCCGTTAGAAAGCTCGGGCGGGGCTTTAAACTCCACCCTCGCTACCTGCGGTAGTCCTATGGACTCCTTACGGAGAGCTATGTATTTTTTACTCTGCCCAAAGGATGGAGCTTTCTTTCTAACGGGGTAAAAATCGATATCATATTTTTTTTGGAGGTTTATAGCCATGTTACTTTGGATTTTCAGAGCCATCTTTGTTGTTATTGTTGCTGCGGTTTTACTTGCCTATTTGAGTTCCGATGAGATTTCCGGGGAGGTTGGCAGAGCAAATTTTTATGCGATTCTTTGGAGCGGTTTGGGGCTGGCAGTGGTCGCCTTTTTTGTTGATGTTCTTACGCCGAAGAAGTCTTTAGCTGCGCTGGCAGGCGTGTTTTTCGGGCTTTTGGTGGGAATATTTGTCAGTTGGGCGTTGGCGCCGGTACTGGATATGCTCAACGATATTTATTATTTAGGCTTAGGTGAGACAGCGATTCAGGCGGTCAAGTGGATAATGGGAATTTGTATATGTTATCTTACAATCAGTATTGTGATGCGAACCAAGGACGATGTGCG
>CAZTWR010000109.1:0-6296 GCA_964618055.1 uncultured Pirellulales bacterium
TCAGCCATTCAAAGATGATAATTTCAGGAAGCTGATAACATTTCTGGCCTCGTGGAATTTTGCAGTCAATCTGGCAGCGCCGTTCTTTATGGTTTATATGCTCAAGAGATTAGAGTTGAGTATGTCGTTTATCATAGGTCTTTCGATTGTCAGCCAGGTTATGAATTTTGCCTTCCTTCGGGTATGGGGCAGGTTTACCGACCGCTTCAGCAATAAATCGGTGCTGGCAATCAGCGGGCCGCTCTTTATCCTGTCGATATTAGCGTGGACATTTACAACAATGCCGGAGAAGTATTTTCTGACGATCCCGCTGCTGGTTGTCATCCATATAGTTATGGGCCTCTCTTCGGCGGGTATTTCGCTTGCGAGCGGCAATATAAGCCTCAAACTCGCGCCGCAAGGACAAGCGACTTCTTATCTTGCTACAAATACAATAGTGAATTCGGTGGCTGCCGGGATTGCCCCCATTCTGGGTGGCAAATTTGCGGATTTTTTCTCGGGCCGAGAGCTTGAATGGACACTAAAATATACAAGCCCAATGGGTGAGTTTAGTTTGCCGACACTTAGCCTGCAGCAGTGGGACTTCTTTTTCGCACTGGCGTTTTTGGTCGGCTTATATTCCATTCATCGCCTGGCTATGGTCGAAGAGGCAGGTGAAGTTGAAGAGAAGATTGTTGTAAGAGAGCTGTTCTCAGAGGTAAGGACCCAGGTGCGAACGCTCTCTTCCGTCGAGGGAGTTCAGCAGATGGTAAGTTTTCCCTTTTCGATACTTAGAAATCTTGCAGAAAGGATAATCCCAAATGGCAACAGCAAAACAAAATAAAAAGCGTTCGAGGAAAGCTGGTCTGCCACCCGGCACATTAGTACATATAGGCGAGAAAAAGTTAGAATCCCCTCGTATTACTGTTATTGACTATGACGAGCAAAATTTTCAAGAAAAGGAGATTTCAACAATTGAAGAATGCTTCCCTTTTAAGCAGAGCCCTACAGTAACATGGATAAATATCGACGGCATCCACGACATAAGCATAATAGAAAAGCTCGGCGGGCATTTTGACCTGCATCCGCTCATCCTTGAGGATATCCTTAATACAGGGCAGCGTCCGAAATGTGAGGATTATGACAATCACATATATACCGTTCTCAAAATGCTCAGCTATGATGATAAAAGCGAAACGATAAGAGCCGAGCAGGTAAGCCTTGTGCTCGGTGCTAATTTCGTTATATCATTTCAAGAAAGTGTCGGCGATGTTTTTGAACAGATACGGGATAGACTCAGAAACGATAAAGGTCGCGTCCGGAAGATGGCCTCCGACTACCTTACTTATGCCCTGATTGATGCGGTAGTGGACGGTTATTTTATTATCCTCGAAAAGCTTGGTGAGAAAATCGAGTCTATGGAAGAACAGCTTGTTGCCGAGCCTACAAGCAAAACCCTTCAGCGGATTCATTCGGTCAAACGAGAACTGATATCCCTGCGCAAATCGGTTTGGCCTTTAAGAGAGCTAATTAACGGGTTGGCAAAGACGGGGTCTTCGCTGATAAAAGAATCTACGCGTGTATATCTGAGGGACGTTTACGACCATACGATACAGGTTATAGATACGGTAGAGACCTTCCGCGATATGGTTTCCGGGATGCTCGATATTTATCTTTCGAGTATCAGCAACAGGATGAACGCTGTAATGAAAGTATTAACTATTATCGCTACGATATTTATTCCATTAACCTTCGTAGCTGGTGTTTACGGGATGAATTTCAAATATATGCCGGAACTTGGATGGCGATGGGGCTACGCAGCAGTTTTGCTGGTTATGGCTGTGGTGGCTGTTATTATGCTTATCTATTTCAAGACAAAAAAGTGGTTGTGAACCTTATTTTGAGCTAAAAGCAGTGAAATGAAACTGTTTCCAGCATAAAAAACAGGAGGTTAACTATGAGCATTATGTTGTTCATTATAGTACTTACAGCATCATTCACAATAGTCAGGATAGGGGCAATTGCCTTTCAATTGACCGGCCTTGAATGGTCTCTGGCAAAATTTCAGGCGCTGTCCTGCTTCAGCGGAACAGGGTTTACGACCAAAGAAGCTGAGCTCGTTACGGGACATCCGCAACGGCGTCGTATTGCAGCGGTCCTTATGGTTTTAGGCAATGCGGGTCTGGTTACTATGATAGCCACAGTTGCCAGCGCGCTGAACCCGCAACAGACCTTGTGGGCCAAACTTTCGGAATCATTGCTGCCCTTTTCTATACCACGTGACCTGGTGCCATGGATAAATCTGCTGCTTATTATATTGGCGTTATATGTAATCTACAGGATTTTTACGAATAAGAAATTTGTTAAAAAGCTAACAGGTATTCTCCGTGCCAAAATCATCAAAAGAGAGATTTTTAAGCCAGTATCATTTGAGGAATTACTGCTATTGGCGGGCGGATATGGAGTCTCAAGAATAGAAGTCTCCGCCGACAGTCTGCTTGTTGACAAAACGCTTGCAGAGTCGGAGCTGCGAAAAAGCGATATTACAGTTTTAGCGGTAGTAAGAGCCGATGAGACAATACCTAATCCTTCCGCAAATACGAAAATCCTTGCTGGGGATAGTCTGGTATCCTTTGGGAACCTTGAAAACATAAGAAACAGATGCGCTCCAGAAAGGGAAAAGACAACGGAGTAGATTGTGGTTTTATGCGAATATGTTCGGCGGAGTTAAACTGGAGTAAATCGAGATGGAAAATGCACTGCTGTTGAATTCGGGTTTTTATGCGTGGTTGCTGCTGCCGCTTTTAATTTTTATTGCCAGAGTTACTGATGTAAGCATCGGGACGGTGCGAGTGATATTTGTCGCGCGGGGTCTAAAATACATAGCGCCTATCGTCGGCTTTTTTGAAATACTGATATGGCTTCTGGCCATAGGCCAGATTATGAAGAATTTATCGAATCCTGCCTGCTATATTGCTTATGCAGGCGGCTTTGCAATGGGCAATTTTGTGGGAATCTGGATTGCGGAGAAATTATCGCTGGGAGTGGTTCTTATACGAGTGGTTACAAAAAAAGATGCTTCGGAACTGGTGGGATATCTGAGGTCAGCTGCGTATGGAGTTACCAGCGTAGATGGGCATGGTACAGCAGGAGAAGTAAAAGTAGTTTTTACAATCGTGCCAAGGCGAGAGACCCAGAGCGTAGTCGAGCTAATCAAGCGTTTTAATCCTCAGGCGTTTTATTCTATAGAGGAGGTCGGTTTCGTCGAAAAGGGTATATTTCCAGCTAAGAGGGCCGGGGACTTCTTCGGCTTATCGAAGCTTTCCAAGCCATTTAGAAAAGGCAAATAGGCAAAGAGCACAATATTGTAGAATTTTTGCCCTCTCCAAGATGATATGAAGCAAAAGGGAGATTTATTTAAGATAAACAACTTTATTAATTGTGCTGTCATAGTGGCACATCCGGATGACGAGACCCTGTGGGCTGGTGGGATAATTTTGATGCATCCAGAGGTTAAATGGACTGTCGTAACAGTCTGCAGAAAAAGTGACCCGGACCGTGCGCCCAAGTTTTTCAAGGCCCTTGAAGAATTTAACGCTGCCGGCTATATGGGAGACCTCGATGACGGGCCTGAGCAAATTTCCCTGAGTAACAGCGAGGTTCAACAAACGATAATGGGACTGCTGCCTTTTGACAAATTTGAGCTGATTATTACACACAGTGCATCAGGTGAATACACACGGCACCTCAGACATGAAGAAACAGCAAAAGCTGTGATGGAGCTGTGGAAATCCGGCAGATTGGGTGCGGAGCAAATCTGGTCTTTTGCATACGAGGACGGAGGCCAAAAGTATTTGCCCCGCGCCGATGAGAATGCCGATTTGCAGGTAAAACTCCCACAGCATATATGGCAGAAAAAGTACGAAATCATAACCGAAGTTTATGGTTTCAGTAAAGATAGTTTTGAAGCGAAGACAACACCACAAAAAGAGGCGTTCCGGTGCTTCAAAGCTGCATGTTAAATCTAAAGAAAGGAACTGAAAATGAAAGTTTTGCTTTTGTATGATTATCCTCCTTCTCCTGCGGGTCTTGCTACCCAAGGGCACTTACTACATAAAGGACTCGAAGAGATGGGGATTGAGGTTTTCTCTGTTAATTTTGAATCGGCCCAAGAAAAGGAGTGGTATTATCGCTGGTTTGCACCGGATATTGTTGTAGGCGTCGGCTACTGGGGACATACATCTCATTTAGTTCTTCACCCCCAAAGATATGGAATAACGGCAATACCGTGGCTTGTAGCCGACGGTTATATGGCAAACTACGGCGAAATACTCGACAGCTTGCCTTTAATACTGGTGACTTCCAACTGGGTAAAGAAAATATATATGCGTGATGGTCTTAGCGGAAAGAATATTGAAGTTTTACATGTTGGGTGTGATACAGACGCTTTTGTACCTCGTGACAAGAAAGAACCTAAGGTTGCTGCTGTTCGTGAGGCTTTAGGTGTGGCGGAGGACCAGATAATGATTTTAACTATCGGTGGCGATGCCGCATCCAAAGGTGCGCAGGAAGTTATGCAGGCCTTGGCAATAAACGACCCCAATGCCCCCGATTGGAAATACGTTTGCAAAGTCTGGCCTCAGCCTCGAACGGAACAACAGAACCTGGCAGACATACAATTGGCCACGCATTTAGGGATAGACAAAAATGTAGTTTATGCCGCCAGCAGAGTTTCCCGAAACTTTATGCCTTATCTATTAGCGGCGTGCGATATTTATGCTGCACCATCTCGTTTAGAAGGTTTTGGAATGATTCAGATAGAAGCAAACTCATGTGAAAAACCAGTAGTAGGAATAAAGGCGATGGGGATGCTGGACACATTAGTACATGGCAAAACGGCTTTTTTAGCTGAGGTTGCCCAGGAAATTCGACTTCGAGAAGCGATTCTCGGAGATGAATCCGGCTACGAAGCAGGTCACAAATACAGCTTCAAAAGGCCGAGGATAGTAGATTACCGGGCGAGCGTTCATGATATTGCCAACTATCTTATGGATTTGATGAAAGGTGCCGGCCTGAGAGAGCAAATGGGAAAGGAAGGACGAAAACGGGTTGTTGAACATTTTGACTATCGGGTTATAGCGAAGAAATTTATCAGCATCATTTCAAAGCGTTTAGGTATATCGTAATATGGATAAACAGCAAAAAGAGTTGATAACTAAAGCCAAGCAAGCTGCTTTGGAAGTGCTGCTTTATAACAATCATGGTGCTTATCGAAATTTACCGAGAGCCGCCGGCTGGGGATATCCGGAGCCGTATACGAGGGATTTAATGATATGCTCGCTCGGTATATTGACCACACAGAATAAAAGATTGCTTAAATCACTGCGAAGAGTTCTGGAGATGCTGGCAAAGAATCAATCCAAATTAGGCCATATACCGTCTTTGGTTCATGACCCACAGGACAGAGGCTCAAGCGACACAACACCGCTTTTTCTTATGGCTATTGGAATTTATCGAATGGTCACGGGAGAGAAAGATTTTCTTGAAGAAACCATCCAAAAAGCTCTGAACTGGATGGGATATCAAAGTCCGGCAAATCGATGCCTCGTGGCACAGCTGCCTACCAGTGATTGGCGTGATGAACAGTGGGTTCTGGGATATGGCCTGTTTGTCAATACTATAGTCTATACCTATCTTTGCCTTTTTGGACAGCACGAGCAGGCCTCGAAAGTTAAGCAGGCTATGGAAAGGTTTACTATCAAAGGCGAAAGGCAGCAACGGCATGTTCACGAAGGTCTGGTTCTAAGGTTCAAACCTTATTACGCTATGTGGTCATATAAAGTATACCGGAGTGAGCGTTTCGACCTTTTAGGCAATAGTCTGGCAATTCTTTCCGGCATAGCATTGCCATCGCGAGCGAAGAAACTGGTATTATGGATAGAAAAGGAATCTGAGGCTTTAAGAGCAAATGAAGACCTGGCGGTTGATTTGCCGCCAAATCTTTTCCCATACATCAGGCCAGATGACCCCGACTGGATGCCACGTTACGAGAAATACAACCAGCCGGGAGAATACCATAACGGCGGGATTTGGCCTTTCATTTGCGGCTTTTATATTGCAGCCTTAGTAGCCGCTAAAAAATACAAACTTGCTGAAAAGAAACTTCTTGCTTTAACCAAACTTGTTCAACCGGCCCGTAAGGCTGATGTAGAGTTTGGATTTAACGAATGGTGCCGTGCGCAGGATGGCACACCACAGGGACAAGACTGGCAAAGCTGGTCTGCTGCGATGTATCTTTATGCTGCTGAATCCGTAGA
>CAZTWR010000110.1:0-6211 GCA_964618055.1 uncultured Pirellulales bacterium
ACCCGGTGCCGGGCCTTCAAAGTACACGTCCAGCACCGATAATGCGCCGTTTACATTCAGTGTGAAATTGCCCGAAAGCTGAACCCAGTCACTATCGGTGGCAGTAGCAGTGGCTACGTTATGATAATTGGTACCGCTGTCATCCTGCTGCTCGAAAGATACAATAACAGCATCGCTCGAGGCGTTTTCAAGTCTTACCCACCCCTGTATCTGGTAAGTCTCTCCCTCCACCATTTTGCCCAACATAGACTGCTTTATGCCCTGCCAAGTCTCGGTTCTGCCAGATACTTTAGCGCCGCCCGAACCGCTGTGTACAGGTGATGTAACCGCCTCAATTGAGCAGCTTCGGCCTGACCAGCCAGCGGTGCCGTTTTCAAACCCGGGGTTCGTCAGCACGTTGCTGTCACCGTAAGCGAACGCCAATGACAAAAACAACAGGAAAAACTGAGATTTACAAAGACCCTTAAAAGACATTTTACTACTCCTTATTCCAGAGTTAATTTAAAATTTATCAGTCAGCCGTTTTTTGTTAGCTTTGTATGATAGCAAATTAGCCACTGCTCTGCAATATTACCTTGCCCTTCAAGCTATTTTATCCTACCCTCGGAACGCGGTAGCGGTATAAAGCTCGAATATTGTGTAAAGGCGGTTAACAAAGCGGTGGAGGATGCTGGATACTCGATGCTTGATGTGGGTTGGGAGTTGTGGATGGCGGAGGGCTGCGGGAGTGTTTTGGACTTGCGTTTGGCTTCAGTTTTGGGTAGGGTTAATCACGGATAGCTAAGCCACAAGTTACACAGATTCCACCACAGGCGGACAAGTAATGCAGATTTTTAGAATTGGGTTTGAAAAAGATTGCGATTTTGGGTATTGTATACTTCGAAAACAGTTGTTTTTGACTGCTCAAGGAAAGAAGAAAGAATTATATGAGGTCAGATAGAAAAACAAAGATTTTATTCCCGGAAACGCAGCCTGGCAGGTTTGATAAAGCTATGATTTTGAATAAGGCGAAACTGCTCGAAACGATACAAGATATTGGGAAAGAAGAATCTATTGCTAAGTTAAGAGAAGCGATTCTTGATTTCGAAAAGAAACTTAGAGATTTTCGCGGGGATGGAAGTAGTCTGTTTAACATTACTACAAATGGGGACACTGTCAAGTTAAATCAAAGGTACTTGTTCAATGAATTGAACCAAATAATTGAAGCGCAAACCTTGGAGCGAAGCAAATACTATTTGCGGCGTTTGGCTAAGGCTATAAATGAGTGTAAGACGAATAAGATCAACGACATCAATATTAACCGGTGGAAAGAGTACTCTGATATTATAACAGATAGTCTATGGGTATTGACAAAACGGGATTCATCGGGTGTTCACAAAGCAGAATACTGGGGTAATTTTATCCCTCAAATTCCAAATCAAATAATAAGAAGGTATACAAGAAAGGGAGAGTGGGTTCTGGATACGTTTGTCGGTTGTGGCACTACGTTGATTGAAGCACAAAGGCTGGGGAGAAACTCTGTCGGGATAGAGCTTCAGGAGAGTGTGGTCGAAATTACAAACAATTCGGTAAGTTCTGAGCCGAACAAGTTTAATACTGTAAATGAGGCGATAGTTGGTGACAGTACAGAGATAGATTACAAGGCAGTGTTAGAAAAGTATGGCCAGAAATCCATACAACTGCTAATTATGCACCCGCCATATTTTGATATTATTAAGTTCAGTAAAGACCCAAGGGATTTATCTAACGCTCAGTCTGTCAACGATTTTCTTGAAAAGATGAGCCAAGTTGTTAGCCATGCCTTAGAATTCTTGGACCGAGGCCGGTATTTTATACTTGTAATTGGAGACAAATACTCCAAAGGGGAGTGGATACCGTTAGGTTTTCTGACAATGCAGGAAGTTTTGAAAAAGGGGTTTTGTCTTAAGAGTATTATCGTTAAGAATTTTGAAGAAACTCTCGGCAAGCGGAATCAAAAGGAATTGTGGAGGTATCGTGCTTTAATCGGGGGATTTTACATTTTTAAGCACGAATATATCTTTGTATTCAAGAAAAAATGAAAGCAAAAATGAGGAGGTAATACCAGAAGACATATAAGACCAAAGGAAATTTACCTTATGACAAAGCATCCATTTACTGAAGGTACAAAATTAGCGAAAATTTTCACTATTTTATCGGATGGACAGTGGCACTGCGGAAAACACGAACTGCCCGGTACTCAACCTGCAAAGGCGATTCAAATCATTCGGCAACATGGTTTTGAAATCGAAAATAAGACAATTTATTGTAATGTATGTAGTGATAGGACAGTACACCGCAGACTCATATCTACGGTTCCAGCAAAACCATATTTTATTAGACAACAAGTTTCAGCTAGACTCAGAAAGCGCGTTTTAAAACACTACAGTAATATAGAAGCAATAACCCTTCGTCAAATACTACCCAGCCAACTTGAGGTTGATCATCGATTTCCACAGGTGCGGTGGTCACAAGATGAATCATACGATCCTGAAATGTCTGAAGAAGAACTACACGCCAAATTTCAGCTTTTGACCCGACAACACAATCTTTGGAAGAGCCGTTACTGCGAGCATTGTGCGGAAAGCAAAGAGCGTGGCACATTTATTGGCATTAACTTTTTCGCCGAGGGTGGACCACATTGGGACCCAAAGTATGCACCCGATGATGAACATGGGTGCTATGGCTGCTTCTGGTACGATCCCGATAAGTGGGGGGAAGCCCTAAATAAATTGATATCTCAGCAGGATTAAGTTGAGTGGTTGCTTTGGCGATGAAAAAAGCTGTCTTTATTTATTCACAAGAGTTGGAGAAGTATCAGTATCCGCCTGAGCATCCGTTTAATACAATCCGGGCTAAAAAGGTTCGAGAGATTATAAATTCGATGGGGCTTCTGTCAGGAGCCGGAAGAAAAGAGGTAGCACCTGAGCCGGCTGAGAGAATTGTTCTAAAGAAGTTCCACTCAGCACGTTATCTGCGGGCTTTGAAGGATGCCTCCGAAGGCAAATTTAACGTTGAAGCGCTCGGTATGGGAATCGGGACGTCGGATTGTCCGGTCTTTAAGGGATTATATGAGGGAGCGGTCCTGGCTACCGGTGGGACGTTGGTGGGGGCAAAGCTGATACTGTCGGGTGAGGCGGATGTGGCGTTTAATCCGTCGGGCGGGTTTCATCATGCGGGGCCTGAACGGGCATCAGGGTTTTGCTATATCAATGATGTTGGGCTTGCGTGCATGATACTGGCAGAGAAAGGAAAGCGGGTTTTATACCTTGACGTGGACGTTCATCACGGCGACGGAGTTGCATACGCATTTTACGGACGGCGCGATGTGATGACTATATCATTGCACCAGAACCCGAGGACGCTATTTCCGGGAACAGGGTTCGAAGATGAAATCGGCAGCGGGGAAGGGAAGGGCTACTGTGTAAACGTTCCTCTTCCAATAGGCACTTTCGACGAGGCATATATGAAGGCATTTGGAGAGCTGGCTCTGCCTTTGATTAGAGCATTCAAGCCTGATATATTCGTTTTTGAGTTAGGGGCGGATGCCCTTGCAGGCGACCCTCTTGCGCATCTGCGTCTGACTAATAATGTTTACGCCGAGGTCATTGGCCATCTGTTAGGTTTTGGCAAACCAATCCTTGCGACCGGCGGCGGGGGTTACAATATCGACAATACGGTGCGGGCGTGGGTGCTTGCGTGGAGTACTTTTGTCGGTGGAGAAGGGAAAGAGAGCTTGCGGGATAAAGCGGCGGTTGTAAGTGAGCCACAGCGTAATATAGTAACGCCTGCAATAGAGACAATAATAGAGTCGGTGAAGGCAAAGGTCTTTCCCTATCACGGTCTTTGAAATTGGCGTTTAGCGTACTCAATGCCGGCACTTTGCAGGATATCGTTGATTTCCGAAACATTATTATTATAATTGTGTAGCACAAATTTGTTTATTGTGAGAATGTTGTGAGAATGTGATGACAAAAAATATTGAATCCATTATGAACCCGAAGTCGGTCGCTGTTGTTGGTGCGACGAACCGGCCTGGCAGCGTAGGTCTTGCAGTGTTTCGCAATATTCTGGGTGCTGGGTTTGAGGGAGTCCTTTATCCAGTCAACCTCAAAGCAAAATCCGTCCAAAGCGTAAAGGCATATCCTAAGTTGATGGATATCCCTGATGAAGTGGACCTGGCGGTCATTATTGTTCCTGCTGAGACTGTTTGCTCTGTGATGGAGGATGCGGGGCAGAAAGGAATCAAAGGGGCGATTGTGGTTAGTGCGGGATTTAGAGAAGTAGGCGGCAGGGGGGTAGAGCTGGAAAATCGCCTGAAAGAAGTGATTAAGAAATACGACATTCGGCTGGTGGGCCCTAACTGCCTCGGAGTCATCAATAACGACGAGAAGGTGCGAATGAATGCCAGCTTCGCCACCAAGATGCCAAAAGCAGGGAATATTGCCTTCATTTCGCAGTCGGGAGCGCTTTGTACTGCGGTACTCGATTATGCGGAAGGCAGAAACATTGGATTCTCCAAATTCATCAGCTTCGGAAACAAAGCAGATGTAAATGAGACAGATTTGCTTCGTTATCTCAAAGATGATCCTCATACAGATGTAATTCTTATGTATCTGGAAGATATTACTAATGGTCGGGAGTTTCTTGAGACCGCACGAGAGATTACCTGGCAGGCCCATAAACCTATCCTTGCTGTTAAGTCCGGTCGCTCTGCTGAAGGTGCCCGCGCTGCAGCATCTCACACCGGCGCTCTTGTTGGGTCCGACAACGCCTACGACGCCATTTTTTATCAAAGCGGCATTCTCAGAGTTGAGGGTATAGCAGAGCTTTTTAATCGTGCCATTGCTTTTGCCAAACAGCCAATACCGAAGGGCAACCGCATTGCCATTGTTACAAATGCGGGCGGGCCCGGTATTATGGCAACAGATGCCGCTATTCGGCACAACCTGAAAATGGCCACTCTATCGCAGGAAACAAAACAGAAATTGAAAAAAGAGCTTCCGCCAACCGCCAGCATTGAGAACCCCGTAGATGTTATTGGCGATGCCACTCACGAACGTTACGAGGCGGCTATCCGACACACTTTGAAGGACAAGGGCGTAGATGGTGCCATTGTCATACTCAGCCCTCAGGCGATGACCGATATTATGGAGACGGCGGAAATAGTACCACGGGTGACAAAAGGTATTAAAAAGCCGGTATTGTGCTCATTTATGGGTATTGTCGATGTTTCCGAGGGTATCAAATACCTGGAGAGAAACGGCATTCCCAATTATTCTTTTCCTGAGGCAGCAGTGAGGTCGATGGCCTCTATGGCTTTCTACGGGAATCTGCTGGGGCTCGGCAGGAGAGAGGTGCGGGAAATAGCCGCGGACCGCGACACTGCAGCTGCGGTTATAAAAAAGAAACTTGCCGGCAGGGACAGATATTATATGTCCGAGAAAGAGGCAAATGAACTTCTCCAGTGTTACGGGTTCCCGGTTTTAAAGAGTGTTCTGCTCAAGGATTCATCCCAGGTAGATGAGGCAGCGGAAGAGATTATCTTTCCGGTGGCGATGAAGATTTCTTCTCCTGACATTGTCCACAAATTTGATGCAGGGGGAGTTCGACTAAAGATAAGGACAAAGGAGGAGGCACGAGAAGTTTTCGAGGAGATTATCGCAAGTGTAAAAAAGTTTAAACCCTCTGCAAAAATCGACGGCGTGATTATGGAGAGGATGGCCAGAGGCGGAGTGGAGGTCATTCTCGGAGCGGCCAGGGACCCCAGGTTTGGCCCGCTGTGCATGTTTGGACTTGGGGGGACATTGGTTGAGGCTATGAAGGATGTTACTTTCCGGCTGGCTCCGATGTGGGAGATAAGTGCGGAGATTATGATACGGAGCATCAAGGCATACAGTATTCTCAAGGGGGTCCGTGGAGCACCTCCCTGCGACATCGATAGTATCAAAGATTGCCTTCTTCGGCTTTCTCAGATGGTCAGCGAACATCCTGAAGTTGCTGAGTTGGATATCAATCCTCTGATAGTCTATCCCGAAGGAGAAGGATGTGTGGTGGCGGACAGCAGGATTCTTCTGAAAAGTCCATAGTGAGGCCCAACGATTCGTTAATGGTCCCGAGTGTTCTTTTAGGTAAGTTCAAAAGCAAGTGCGTAAATAACTCCGACCGCGCCTGAGAGTACTCCAACCCCTAA
>CAZTWR010000111.1:0-6196 GCA_964618055.1 uncultured Pirellulales bacterium
ATCCCACTGTGGTCCGAAATTCAGATGAAATTAATCTCGGAATTTCAGCAGAAACTTTAAAGGTCGTTTATGATGGGATGTATGCCGTGGTTAACGAATCCGGCGGAACAGCTTATAAAGAATTTGCCGCATCCGGCCTTGCCGAACAGGGCGTGAAGGTTTATGGCAAGACCGGCTCGACAGAAAGGCCGGATAATGCCTGGTTTGCCGGCTTTGCCGAAGATTTATCCGCCGTAGATTTATCGAAGGCGGACGGTACAGGAAGAAAATTAGCAATTGCGGTCGTTGTTGAAGGCGGCCAGCACGGCTCAAGCGATGCTGCACCTTTGGCCCGTGACATCATCCAGTTCTGCATCGAAGCAGGCTATATCGGGGCAAAAATCCAAAATTGATTTCAGAGCTGTCAAAAGTGTGCCCAGGCAAATCTGTTTTCAAGATAGATTGAAGGCAAAAATCCGTAAATGACGTTTAGTGGGCATACTGTTCCGCATGTATGGTTATATTACTTACTCTTTTTCGACAAGGATCGCATCTCATTCTTGAGTTCGTTTACTTCCTTGTGTAAGTCTCTGGCTTGGCCTTGGATGTCATCCATGTTGAAATGTAAAGTTTCAACTTTCTGGGTCAATCTGCCGAATGTCTCGCCCAAAGTTGAGCTGTCCTGAAAAGACATTTTTTTCAATTCGTTGATCATTGAAAATAACTTTTTGATAGTTGTCTCGTTTTCCTTTAAAGTCTGCTCTAAATCGGAAATCCTTATATTTAGTTTTTCTAGGGTTTTGTCTTGATTGTCTACAGAATCCTCCAAACGATTAGTTCTTGAATATATTTGGCCAACTAGGAAGCATGCTCCACCTATAGCAATGACAACTGCAAGCCCAAAACCCAGCCAAGTAACTATCATTTTATCTCTGGTCCTTTTCTCATGATAAGTTTGTCTATATCATTCTTCAATTCAAAGATACTTTCACTGAGACGGCCCATTTGATCCTCGAGTATGCTCATATTTTTTTCTAATTTTTCCATGTTGATTCTGATAGTTTCATAATGATTAGAAAACCGACGCTCCAGTGCACTAGTGCTTGCTAGTAGTCGTCCGATAAAGAAGCATACTCCTCCTATAACCACCAAGGCAGTGAGGAACAGCGCTATTGACAAATTACTAAACACAGAGATCAACATAAGTATTACAACTTGCTACTCCGCATAAATAGTAGTCTTTCAGTGTCAAATTTTGAATGTTTCTAACAGAAAAACTTAACATGATTCATAGATTGTTTCTCAGCATATAATCTTTTTATCTAAAGGCCAAACGTAATTCCCTAATCTCATCTTTAACAGCGACAGCCTTTGCTCGGAGGCTAGCAGCTTGTTTCTCTAGTGTTCCGAGATCCTCTCTAATTGTTGTATAGAAATCCTGTTCGCGTAGCTCTAAGCACTTGATTTTGATTGAAATCTTGCCAGCGAAGAGGCACACCGCAGCTATAGGTACTATAATTCCCAAGACTGCCAGTGCCAATTCTATTACTATGGGTGTTGTTGTTAATTCGTTTGACATTATTATACTCGAAACTAAAAAAATACTCTACCGATTTGCTGTATTACTATTGACTATTATGTAATGTCCTAAAAAAATTATAACATTCTTTTGAATAAGTGGAAAGACAAAAACCAAAGCGATTTTTTAAAAGAACGTACGTTGGTCTAAATATCTTCTATTAAAAATCACTGTTTTTCCTAAGAATGGGGTGGTAACTATTTAACCAATTACCACTTTCGTATCCTGGCCATATGGTTCAGAAATTCGCCCGGACAAGCCGATTTTCGAGGTAATTGAGGGTTTTTTCGAGTATTCTGGCGGCCACCGGGGCGGCTACGGTTCCGCCGGTATAACCCCTGCCGAGAGCAATGTCCGGCTTGCGAATTGAAACCAAAACGATTACTTTAGGCTGCTCGGCCGGTGCACCTGCTATAAAGGAAGCAATATAATCGGTTTCCGAATATCCCTGCTGGTCGCTGATGGCGATGTTGGCGGTTCCGGTCTTGCCGAATACCTGGCATTTTTGAAGTTTAGCTTTCCTACCCGTTCCTTCATTAACTACGCCGACCAGAGCATCGGTAACAATCCATCTGGCAACTTCGGGCTTGACAACAAACCCAACAGATGGCGGTGGTTGTCTCAGCTTAACAATTTTGCCGTTGCTGTCCACCATTGCCCTGACGAGGAATGGCTGAACCGGACGCCCGCCGCTGGCAAGTATGCAGAAGGCTCGAACCAGTTGAATTGCAGTTACAGAGATTTCCTGGCCAAAAGGTATTCGAGTTACGCTATATCCTGTCCACTGCCGCACCGGCCTTAACAATCCCTCGGCCTCACCCGGCAAATCAAGGCCTGTTTTTTTGCCGAAACCAAAAAGTCTCAGCCCACTGTAGAGTTTATCTTTGCCAAGCCTTTGTCCGATTTTGGCCATTCCTATATTGCTGGAATGAACGAGAATTTCCTTCACCGTTAAATCCCCGAATCGGTGATTGCCGTATTCGCCGATACGTCCGAAGCCCCTGCCGTGATAGTTTCCCTGCTCGCAGAATATTTTTTCATCCGGCTGAACAGCACCGGCATCGACTGCAATTGCAGCAACAATCGGCTTTATAATACTGCCGGGTTCAAACTGGTTAGTTATCGCCCAATTACGGAAATTGTTCGGGTCGGCTGAGCGAATATCATTAGGGTCAAAATCAGGCAACGAAACAAGTGCTAAAATCGCCCCAGTTTCGGTTTCAGCTACAATCGCTACAGCCGATTCGGCTTCGTAGCTCTCGTATTGCTTTATAAGCTCGGCTCGGGCAAACTGCTGGATGGTTGCATCAAGGGTCAAAATAATGCCAACACCATCGCTAACGATGCTATTTTGCTGTTTCAGCCTAATCGGTCGACGAAATGCATCAGCAAAAAAAATGTTTTGTCCCGACAAACCGCTAAGCTCTTTGTCATATTGTAACTCAATACCACCTAAGCCTTGACTGTCAACACTTGTAAAGCCAACGATATGCACGGCCAGAGAACTCATTGGATAATGCCTTCGCCAATCAGACCGAACGCCGATACCATAAATTTTGCCGGCTGCACTACACTGGTTTGCGTCGGCACCTACTCTGATTTTCGCAAAGCCCGGATTTTTGCTCTCGGTGATAAGCTTACAGATTTCATGAGCGCCCATATCCAGTATGGGGGCAAGTCTGTTGGATGTAGCTTTAGGGTCTTTTATAACCCGCGGCTCGGCAAAAATGGTCTGGATTTTATTGCTTGCGGCAAGCACCCTTCCCCGACAATCAAGAATCACGCCGCGTTGAGGCTTCTGGATTACTCGCCCTTGCTGTTGCTTAGCACAGATGGCAATATAATGGTCGCTTTTAAAAAACTGTAGATAAAGGCATCGACCCGCCAGTGACAAAAATGCCACAATCAAAAGAACAAAGAAGAAAATAATAATACGGACGCTTTTCAATTTTTCATTTACCTGTGGCAGTCCTAGGGACTCCACCGTTAGGCGTCCCCAAGCGGACTTACGGAAAGCTAATAGTGAAACTGATTTTTTTACTCTTATATCGGTTTTTCAATAGCCTGCTTTATTACAGCCAAGACGGTGCGAGACAGCGGCAGGATTTATTAAATTTTCCAGCCGTAGCTGTTTTTGCCAAAGCTCTTGTTTTAGCCGACTCTGCTCAACTCTGTGCGTACAAAGCTTATAGAAAGCGCGATTGTCGGCGCTACGAAGATAAATGGTAAGGATTAAGACAGCCGTAAAACAAAAAACAACAAAAACAAAATAAACCCGGGACCTCATACGGCGTTATTGATAATTAATAACTGATAATTCACCCGTGCCTGCGTAACCTGTGCAGACAACCACAGGTGCAGGCAACAATCAATAAACAATAATCAATCGATGTGCTTTAGCGAACCGGCATCCTCAAACGCATCCCAACGGAAAGATTGTCCTCGCTGTCTAAAATACCAGCGTTTAGTTCGGCTATTTCGCCATAGCGACTGCCGTCTCCAAGCCGTTCGGCAGCAATTTGCCATAAGCTATCACCTTCCTGTACAACGTAGCGGCTGGTTTGCTCTACTCTGCGATCATTAGTCAAAAGGTGTCTCTCGCCGACAGATTCAACCTTAGCAAACTCCGTTGCGGAAAAGAGGTTCGCAATTTTGCCTTTATCCGGCACCGAAGCTAACAGCGATGGTATGATAAGCTTTTGCCCAACATAGATTTCATCAGATGATTTCAGTAATTTGCGATTGGCGTTAAATATCCTGTTGATGTTTATTTTCTTGTTACCCTCTTGGGGGCCATAAAATTTCTGGGCTATAAGAGCCAGGCTATCACCTTCATTAACAACATAGATTTTTGGAAGAATCACTTCATTTGATATAGTCTCTTTTACAACCAAGGAACTTTTCGGCAATGCCTTTGCAAAGCGAATATCCTGATTATCCGTAGAGGTGGACCCAACCTTTGGGGGCTCTTCCCCGACCGACTTTCCCAGATTGATAACCTGACGCTCCTTGGCTGCGATGGCCGGCGGATTGTTCTGCAAACTGACCATATTGGTAGTCAGCTCATTATTGTTTCCGTCTTCGTGAAAGCTCGGCAGTCCATTAATTATAAATGCAATTATGAATATAAAGACCAAACCTAACAGCAATCCAATCTTGGCGTCGGAAGTCATAAACGAAACTCCTTTTTCTTTAGTGTTTGGCGGTCTGCGATTCGCGATTCGATTTTCGATTCACTATTTTACGCCTTTTGAGCAATCCTTAACTTTGCACTTCTTGCTCTTGGGTTTCTCGCGATTTCCTGCCGCGACGGAACAATTGGCTTTTTCGTAAAATCGGAGTAAATGCTCTCTTTTTTATTTTGCTTAAAATTATTCTTAACTAATCTATCTTCGAGGCTGTGAAAGCTAATAACTGCTATTTGCCCTTTTTTGTTTAGCAGCTCCGGCGCTGAACCAAGCAGCTTCTCCAAGTTCTCCAGCTCATTGTTTACGGCAATTCTCAATGCCTGAAAGGTTCTGGTTGCCGGATGTATTCTGGTTCTTCCTTTCTCCCCTGGCCTGCGAATCGCTTTGCAAATTATCGCTGCCAGCTGGCCGGTTGTGGTTATCGGCTCACCTTTACGATGCCTTATGATAAACCGTGCAATCCGCCGTGAGGCCCTGTCCTCGCCGAATTTGTAAATCAAATCAGCTAAGGCTTTTTCATCTGTTTTATTAACTATATCGGCAGCGGTGGTCTTTAATCTTTTGTCAATTCTCATATCAAGCGGCATATCGTGAAGAAAACTCAGCCCCATCTTGACATCAGCCAGCTGCGCTGAGCAAAGCCCCAAATCCGCTAATATAAAATCAACCTTTTCTATATCCTGCTTATGGAGTTGCTCGCTGATTTGGGAAAAATTGGCATGAATCAGAATAACCTTGCAAGGAAGGTCTTTTAATTTAAAATGGGCCCTTCGGATAGACTCTTTATCGACATCCAGGCCAATAATAACTCCCTCAGGGCCCAAAGTCCTGCCGAACAGGAAACTATGACCTCCTTGTCCTATGGTCGCATCGACCATTACCCCATCCGTGGGTAAGTTTATCTGTTCGGCTAATATTTCTGCAAGAACCGGAATATGCTCTACTGCCGAACTATTCACTTCTAAATCAACAAACCCAATATAGGCTCTGGCATTGCATAGCGTTTAGTTTTCTCTTTCTAAAGGCTATGCGTTAATTTTAGCCTACGGCTACTGCGTTTTTCCGGGTTTTGAGCTTTTTAACAGCGGGTGAAAATTCAACGCTGGAAAAAAGCCCGTCGAGCTTCTTCAGCTGCTCCAACCGTTCGGTAAGAATTGCCAGCGAGGCAAAGGTTTGTTCATCAACCGCTCTTTCACCGGTAAGACTCTTTTCCACAATCCGACAATGATTTGAATCCATTTCAATCATTTCTGCCTCCACCTTAGAAATCAAAGTTCCCGGCTTTCTTTCTGCAAGACAACCTGCCTTGCCTGCGACATCTGTTTCTGGTACTGAGCCATATGGTCTGCAAGATATTGCTCCCAGTTTTCACTGTTCCACAGCTCGATATGGTCCCTGACACCAACGAGCGTAACCTGGTCTTTCAATCCGGCCCTTTTTCTCAATCTTT
>CAZTWR010000112.1:0-6180 GCA_964618055.1 uncultured Pirellulales bacterium
GCATTTCTGCTTTTTATAATACGCCAGGGAGTTAACAACAGTATTCTAAGGTCCAGCCCAAACGACCAATTCCTAATGTAATATAAATCATATTGCAATCTTTTTTTTAGAGAAGTATCACCACGAAAGCCGTTTACTTGGGCCCATCCAGTCATTCCGGCTTTGAGCTTATGCCTGAGCATATACTTTTTGTATTCCTCGGAGAATTGCTTTACGAGGTGGGGCCGCTCCGGCCGGGGGCCAACAAGACTCATTTCGCCTTTTATTACATTTATAAGTTGAGGCAGTTCGTCCAGACTTCTGCGCCGCAGCAATGCACCAATTGCTGTGCGTCTTGGGTCATCAGGCTTAGTCCATTGTGGACCATCTTCTTTTTCCGCATCAACTCTCATTGTGCGAAACTTCAGCATTTCAAATTCCTTCTGGTCCATACCTACCCTCACCTGTTTGTAGAAAACCGGCCCATTGCTGGATAGTTTAACCAGCACACCAATTATTGCCATAGGAATCGAAAATATAATAAGTAATACAAGCCCTATTACACGGTCAAAGATTTCTTTCAATACAATGTTGTAGCCGCTCAATGGCGAATCCGCTGACGAAAACAATAGTTGTGAGCCAATTGGCACCGCCTCCGCATCGCTTATCGACATAAGGCTGCCCCAGTCAGGAACGATTCGTATAGTTACTCCCGCACACTGGAGAGATTTGAGAATCGGATACACCTCCTGTGCTTCACTGCCGCTAAGAGTAAGAAAAACCTCGTCTATCCTCTTGGCTTTGACCAATTCTGCTAATTTCCCAATCGGGCCGTACACAGGTGCCCCTGACAATACAGTGCCGATTCGACTGGGATTATTGTCCACGAAAAACCCGCATCTTAAGCCCAGCCATCCCATTCGCTTGAGGTCCCGAACTAATAGTTGTCCCTTTTTCCCTGCTCCCACCACGGCATAATATCGCAGGTTATATCCTCTTCTTCGCAGAAACCGCAGGCTTTCTATCGCCAGTAAATGTGAGATGCACAGCCCTGCAAACAGCATCGCTATGAACAGTACCAATAGTTTCCTTGAGTAAGGCACATCTTGAAGGTAGTAGAGAAATGCCAGCACCAGCAAACCGCTCAGCAGACTCGCTTTCAAAATATCCACAAGCTGCTTAAACATACCCTGAACGCGCTTGGATTTATAAAGCCCCGACCATAAACACCCTAAATAGCAGATACAAACAACCGGCAGTGCCAAACTTAGATGCCTTCGCAAACCCGGTATCCCCTTTGTGGTCGCAAATATCCCCAGATGGAATCGAACGAAGTAAACAGCAATCCAGGTAGCGGCGATAATTATGACATCAATAATTGAGCGGAGCAGAGCAAAAAATGCAGCGTATCTTTTTAGCATATTACCCCTTCACGCTTGCCCGCCTTTGGCGGATTTATCCTCACTTTTTAAGTCCTGCAATTTCGATTATTCTGACCTTCACCCCCAAAAAGTGCAAGACAAATCTCAAAAATTCGCTCTCCACCAACCTTCGCCGCAAAGTCGAATATTCTAAAAAGACGTGTGTTATATTTTCTTGAAGGTGAATCTGTGAGCATCGGCGTCGATTTTTATCGTATCGTCCTCGGCAAATTTGCCGGCCAAAAGCTCAGCAGCAAGCGGATTCTCTAATCGCTGTTGAATCGTCCGTTTCAGAGGCCTTGCACCAAAAACAGGGTCGTAACCCTCGTCCATAATCTGCTTACGCGCATTGTCAGTGAATTCAATCCCTATCTTCCGCGCACTCATACGCCCGGCTAAGTAATTGAGCTGGATATTGACAATCTTTCTTAAATCCTCCTTTGTGAGCATATGGAAAACGATTACCTCATCGATACGATTCAAAAACTCCGGCTTGAAGACTTTTTTGAGGGCATCTTTGACATGGGCCTCGATTTCCCAGTCTGCACCGGACTCTTCAGTCAGTTCCTGAATTTGCTGGCTTGCAATATTGCTGGTCATAATGATAACGGTGTTTTTGAAATCTACGGTTCGGCCTTTGCCGTCGGTTAATCGGCCGTCATCAAAGACCTGTAGCAGCACATTGAAGACGTCCACATGGGCCTTTTCAATCTCATCGAGCAGGACCACCGAATATGGCTTACGGCGGACAGCTTCGGTCAACCTGCCGCCTTCTTCGTAACCAACATACCCTGGTGGCGAGCCTATAAGCCGCGCAACCGAATGCTGCTCCATAAACTCACTCATATCAATCCGAATCATAGCGTTCGGGTCGTTAAACAGAAAATCGGCTAGCGCCTTCGAAAGTTCGGTCTTGCCTACGCCTGTAGGCCCGAGAAACAGAAATGAGCCTATCGGCCGATTCGGGTCACCCAGCCCCGCTCGGCTCCTGCGCACCGCATTGCAAAGTGCCGTAACTGCTTCTTCCTGGCCGACTACTCTTTCGGCGATAGCCTCCTCCATCTTCATTAAGCGCTCACGCTCACCGCTCAATAACCTCGCCACAGGTATCCCAGTCCATTTGGAAACTACCTCAGCTATATGCTCTTCGGTTACTTCGTTCTGGATTATGGTTCTGTCGGATTTGGAAAGTTGCGATTCTTTTTCCTGTAGTTGTTTTTTCAATTCTGCTATTGTGCTGTATTTCAAACGAGCAGCGGCCTCTAATTCGCCTTTGCGCTGGGCGTTTTCAAACTGGTTTTGGGCATCTTCGATTTTTTGCTTTAGTTGTTTTATCTGGTCAATGTCACCCTTTTCGCTTTCCCACTGTGCCGTGAGGTTCTTGTCCTGCTCTTGCAATTTGGATAATTGCTTTTCGGCATTTTTTAATCGTTCTTTGCTCGCAGCATCGCTTTCTTTTTTCAGTGCTTCACGTTCAATTTGTAGCTGAATTATTTTTCTACGAATATCATCCAGCTCAGCAGGCAGTGAATCGTTCTCAATCCGCAGCTTCGAAGCCGACTCGTCAATCAAATCTATTGCTTTGTCCGGCAACCATCGGTCAGAGATGTAGCGATTCGATAAGGTAGCTGCCGCAACAAGCGCAGAATCCGTAATCCGAACACCGTGATGGGTATCGTAGCGGTCTTTTAGGCCTCGCAGAATTGCTATGGTTTCCTCAACACTCGGCGGGTCAATCAGAATCGGCTGAAAGCGTCTCTCAAGCGCCGCGTCTTTCTCAACGTATTTTCGATAGTCGTCAATCGTAGTCGCACCGATACAGCGCAAGTCACCCCGTGCAAGTGATGGTTTCAGCAGATTGCCCGCATCAACCGAACCCTCGGCCTTGCCTGCACCGACGACAGTGTGCAGTTCGTCGATAAAAAGTATTATTTGCCCCTCAGCTCCGATGACCTCCTTCAGCACAGCCTTGAGCCGGTCTTCAAATTCGCCCCTGAATTTCGTTCCCGCTATCAGTGACCCCATATCCAGAGCAATAATCCTTTTATTCTTCAGACCTGCAGGAACATCACCTGCGACTATCCGCTGGGCAAGGCCTTCAACAATTGCTGTTTTGCCTACGCCCGGCTCGCCGATTAACACGGGATTATTTTTCGTCCGCCGATTGAGGACCTGCATACATCGCCGGATTTCTTCGTCTCTGCCGATAACTGGGTCGAGCTTTCCCTTCTGTGCCATCTCCAGAAGGTCAATCCCATAACGCTCCAGAGCCCTGTATTTCTCTTCCGGACTTTGGTCGGTTATCTTTTCACCGCCGCGAATTTCTTTCAAAGCATCTTCAATCTGTTTAGGTTCGATTGAATTAAGCCGTAAAATCTCTTTCGCATCGCTCTGTACCGAAGCCAGCGAGAGGAATAAATGCTCGACACTTAGATATTCGTCCCCCATTTTGTCGGCGTGGTTTTGGGCATCGAGAACAATCTGATTAAAAGCTGGCTCAGGAGTGAGCAAGTTACCGCCTTGGCCTTGTGGCATACGGCCAAGCTCACTTTCTATCATCTCTCTAATCCGTGAGGTATTAGCGCCGATTTTTTTTAAAATCATAACCACAACACCAGTATCATCATCGCAGAGAGCGCTTAATAGGTGCAGGGCAGACAAGACAGTATGCGACTTAGCCATCGCAATTTGCTGTGCGGTGGCTAATGCCTCTTGGGCTTTTAATGTAAATTTGTCAAATTTCATATAGCTGGTTCCTTATCGTCATTGCGACCCCCGCGTCTTGCTGTCGCAAGACAGCAGCGGGGGTGGCAATCTCTTTAAGGTAATACCAATTATCCGATACGCTCTAACATACTTCAAGAGCAAACACTATGCCAGTTCCAGCCCTCCTTTCTTGCCAAAGGCAATTTTAAGTTTAATTCCTTATATTTCAGATAGTTACAGCTTTATGACTCCTGTATTCTGACTTCTGTCTTCTTGTTAATCGTGCCACTTTGGCAGGGCGATTTTAGGGTGTGTACCTGCTTAGCCCCATGACCCGCCTGCCCTCCGTAGTCCATCTTGGTGGACGAAGGATGGGTGCCGCGGGTTGGTCATTGCGATCGCAGCGCGGCAGTCTAAAAATGCTTAGCCCCCTAACCCGTCGTTTGTGGTTAGGGGGTTCTTTTCCGTTTCACCGTGGAGGTGCAGGCGCGAGGATTGCTAAATCCGAAAGCCCGCCGGCCTGTCCCGCCATAGCTTCAGCGAAGGCGGATTTATCCGGCGGGTTACTTTTCTCTTTGTTGTCATTCCTGCGCAAGCGGGAATCCAGAAGTCTTTATTAGCGTAAGCTATCTTGACGACCGATGTCATTTCCCTGATAATGGCAACATCTCAGGAAAGCAGTATATTTTAAATCTTATGGCAGATTTTCCGAAGCCATCGATTAAAATATGTCTATACGTCGTCCTGTTATAGAAAGAAAGGTTTTGTAGCCGTGAGATTTAAGGTGACAGTAAAAACAGCACTAAAGCATAACTTCTCAAAGCAACACCTCAAAGCGGCAGCCTATTTTGCTAAACGCGCCGCAGAGATAGAGGCCGAGGCAACCCTAACAACCTCGCTGTCTGAAGAAACACGGTCGCAACATAGAGCTTACGTTACGGGAGCTATCTTCTCAGCGGTGGCCGCATTAGAATCGTCAATCAATGAGCTGTATTTGGAAGCACGGGATAATAACCCCCATACCCTGAAAGAATTAGACTCAAAAAAGGTTGCTTCGTTGGCGGCAATCTGGCCACAAACCAAAGGCCATTCTACTCTTCATAAATATCAGAAAGCATTGCTGACTATCGGGGCCAGCAAGTTCAACGGAAAGCAATCACCCTGGCGGGATACAGAAAGCTTGATAAAGTTGCGAGATGCATTAGTACATTATAAGCCAGAATGGGATAATGAACTTGATATTCACAAGGAAATAGAAATACATCTGCGCAATAAGTTTAATGAATGTGTTTTTGTTGATTCAAACAGTCTGTGGTTTCCACACAAGTGCCTCGGCAGTGGTTGTGCCAAATGGTCTGTTGATACAATCACTGTATTTATGCATGAGTTTTGTCAGAGGGCACAGATTCCGGAACGATTTTAGTATGATCACCCCGCATAGCTCTACACCTTTAACAGCAGTGTTGCAGGCGGACGTTATGTGCTTTTAGAGATTGAAATCGAAGGTAATCCAGCACTGCTCTACGAAATCCCGCTGCGTAGCACGAGTCTGATACTCTGATTGCCTGATGTCCTCCATCCCGATAACCCGATATTCTGATTTCCTTTCTATCTTTGTGGCCTCGGCGTGCTCCGCGGTTAAGAAATCAATCAAAATCACGGCTACCTGCACACCAAAAACGGCTAATTTCATAATTTTTTACTTCTCTCCATATAAGTATTTACAAGCTTTTTGCCTCCGAAAAAACCCGCGTTTTTCGACCAAATGTGCAAGTTCGCCCTACTAAGGGGAACGCCTGCCCTGTGGGATGCTTGCCCTACCTGTCCCGTGAGACGTTTCGCTTACTGTCTCACTGGGATGAGATGTAAAACTATCTCTTCGGGGCGCCGTTTGCTATCCCATCGGGGTCTTTTTTCGAAACACTATGAAAAAACAAAACACAATTTTTACTTTTAACTGCCTATGGCATGGCATAGCCATTTTACCTTTTTACTTTGTATTCTCTGTGCCCTCTGTGCTCTCTGTGGCTAAAAATACACATTTACTCTGTGGCTGTACGTTCAATCAAAAATA
>CAZTWR010000113.1:0-6074 GCA_964618055.1 uncultured Pirellulales bacterium
CCATCTCGTTTACGTTTACTAAAATTTCCCTGCGCTTTTCCAGCAGCATTTGTTTAAAACGCCCAATATCAGCGGTAGTCAAACGACTTTTCTTTGTCCGAATCGAGCTTATTTTTTTTCTAGATGCCTTTTTGCGTTTCTGTGCCACTTGCTTTCATGCCTTTCTTGCTGTTAACCCTTTCTTTGTATATCTACGAAAACCATCATTATAACATATTAAAGTATGTTGTGTATAGTATTTCTATATTGGAACAGCGACACCAAGCTTCGAAAGTATAGTCAGCACAGTCAAATTACTCAAGTTAATTTGCTTCAGTAGCTGTAACATCATAAAAAACAAGTGGTTACAGCAATAAAACTTCTGCGGTTTTTCTATTGGCTACTGGCTGGTTTGCTGGTGATTATTTGATTGTCTTTTGCAAATTTGCCTAAAGGAAGGAAAAACTTCTCCTGCCCGACCCTGCCTGTAAATGTCCTGACCCCAAAGACTTTTTCAATTTGCTGGGGGGAAAAAACATCTTTGGTTTGGCCGATATAGTAATTGCTATCGGCTCCAAGAAGCAGAGTTTCGTCTGCATATTGAATTGTGAGGTTAATGTCATGTGTCACGGCTACGATTGTTTTACCATATTCTTGTTGCATCCTTTTGAGCAAATCATATATGCCAACCTGATGTTTCAAATCGAGAAAGCTCGTAGGTTCGTCCAAAAGCAAAATAGGGGTATTTTGTGCAAGTGCCCTTGCAATGAAAACCCGCTGCCGTTCACCTCCACTTAATTGTGCGAGCGGCCGTGAGGCAAACTGAACCGTATCAGTCATCTCGAGTGCCTCAGCTACAAATTTCTTATCGGCTTTACTTTCAAATCCGAATGTGCCCATATAAGGTGTTCTTGCCATTGACACCATCTCTGCGACCGTAAAATCAAACACGGGCACAAATTCCTGGCGAACGACGGCAACTTTTTGTGCAAGTTTTTTGATTGAATACGATTCTATACGTGCTGTGTCGATTTTTATAGACCCGGCTTTAGGTCTGAGCAGTCCACAAAGCAGGTTTAGCAATGTTGTTTTGCCTGCTCCATTCGGCCCCACTATTGCCAGGAATACTCCCGGCTTTACCCCAAAGCTGATATTTTTCAAAAGTGTTTTTTGCGGCTGATAGCCGAAACTTAAATTTTTAACCTCTATGCTACTGCTCATTTCAACCAGCTAACTCTTCTACTATATTTAGCTAACAGAACAAGAAAGAACGGCCCGCCAGCAATAGCGGTAATTACACCCACCGGCAGTTGCTCCTGACCAAAAATTGTCCGAGCCAATGTGTCGGAGCAGACCAAAAATGCACTTCCAATTATCGCACTGATAGGCAGCAATTGACGATGGTCAGGGCCGAATATTAGGCGAACTCCGTGAGGAATGATAAGCCCTACGAACCCAATAAGTCCGCTGAGGCTGACCGCAATAGCAGTTATGAAAGCTGTAAAGCCGAAAGCAATCAGTCTCGTTTTTGCCGGGTCAATGCCGAGCCCTCTTGCCTGCTCATCTCCAAGCGTCAGAGCGTTTAACCCGTAGCAAACAACAATCAGGGCAATTATCCCTGTCAGGATACAAACTCCACTAATCCATAACACGAGCGGGTCCTTATCTGTTATGCTGCCCATCAGCCAGTATATTGTCGAACGCAACTGCTCGCTCCTAGCTACTGATGTCAGGAACATTATCACTGCAGAAAAGAAAGCGTTGACTACCACGCCAGCCAGCAGCAAACTTGTAACTTGTGATTTGCCGGTAAAACGCCCGATACACCAGACCAGCCACACGGTTGCCACAGCACCGGCAAATGCAAAAACCGTTATTGGTGAGCCGCCCCAGAACGTCCAGCTTATACCAGACAAAATTGCAATAATTGCCCCTAAACCTGCACCACTGGATATTCCCAGAATGTATGGGTCGGCGAGTGGATTTCGTAAAATCGCCTGCAGTACCACACCAGAGCACGCTAAGGCTGCTCCAACCAGCCCAGCCAGCACTACTCTTCGCAACCTGATAACGAAAATTTCGTAATCAATGTTGGACCCCGGTATGTCACCCGGACCACCAAAAACTTTTGCCAGAGAAATCTTTTGTGTTCCTACCGAAGCGCATAAACCCATTACTACTACTAACGCTATTAGGCAGAGAACAATTTTAATCGCCAAATTTTTTACGATTAGAATTTCACCCATTAATTTGCCTTATTTGTTGTGCAATAGTACCGCCGATATTTTGGTATTTTTCAAAAGGTACCAAATCGCAATAGTAAAATCGCTTTTCCCGTAACACAACTTCGCCGATTGTATACGGTATACTGTTCTGGAATATCGGGCCGTCATATACAAATGAATGGAATTCTCCGTTCTCACCGCAGGGGTCAACCCCAGAAGGAAGTTCAGATAAAAATTGTTCATCGAAAATTCTGCCAACAAATATTTTATCAAGAACATTCGAGTCGATGCAGGTAATGACCGCTTTGAAGCCCGAATCAATAAACGTATTAGCTAACTCAGTTGTGTCAAATCTCCATATGGGAAAAATACCTTTCATTCCTATCTTTGATAGGTTCTCTCGGCGATATTTTCTTAAATCTTCTAAAAAGATATCTCCAAAAACCACGGAACAAACACCCTCAGCCTGATATTTTTCCAGAACCTTCTGCATTTTGCATTCATATTCTTCATTAGAACAATTTTTTGAAATGAGCACTTTCTCAAGAGCAAAACCCAGCAATTGTGCTTGTTGTTCGAGCAAAATCCGCCGTACACCGTGCATACTGGTTCTGTCGTATTCCCGGTTTATCGTTGTCAGCAGAGCCACTATTTCACAGTCCGCCCTTTTCGTAAGTTCGTGCATCGCTAACGCACTGTCTTTTCCACCGCTCCAAGAAAATAGCACTTTTTCCTTCATATAATTTATCTACCCACCTAGCTGTGCGGAATCGCCTGTTCGCTCGAAACTATCCGGATGTAAGCAGCGTGCAATTGTCTCTGCGCCCTGCGGCAGTCTTGGTCCTAATCTCAGGGTAGTGTCCGGTTCGATAACGTAAATCCTGTTATTCCTAACAGCCGGTAAAGCTGCAAATTTACTCCAAAAGGCCTCTGCGGCTTGTTGCTGCCCAGGGATATTATCTGTTCCCATCGCTGATTGTATTATTGTCTCCGCGCCACAGGCCAGCACTTCCTCACTGCTTAGGGAGGGATATTGGGCAATAGTAGGGCCGATAGCATTTTCTCCACCGGCCAACTCAATCAATTCGTTTATAAAGGTATTTCTGCCCACTACGCGCAGGGGTTCAACCTGCACCACCCACAGGACTTTGACCTTATCAGCTGAGCTGACCTTCGATTGCAGAAGATTTAATTGATTACTGATATTATTAACAAGTTTACCGCTGCGCTGCTCGCAACCCGCCACCTCGCCAATTTTTTGAATTGCTGTGAAAAGCTCCGCAATTTTTTCTATCTTTAAGGTCAAAACCTTAAACCGCAGCCGCTTTAAGCTATCTGCGACCGCCTTTTGGTGCTCTGTTCGGGTCTGCAGCGTAATCACCAAATCCGGCTTAGATGCTATGATAGCTTCAGTATTTGGCTGCCAGAATGTCCCTATCCTTTTCTTGTTAGCTGCATCGGGGGGATAGTCACTATCGCTGGAAACCGCAGCGATTCTTTCATTAAGTCCGAGTGCAAAAAGAATCTCGGTAAGGTTAGGTGCAAGTGAAACAATCCTTGCGGGTTTGCTCTCAGATTCGGTGAAATCAACTTCAGAAGTTTTATCTTGACCGTGATGATGGCGTATAGCAACAAAAGTTGCTAAGCAGATAAAGGCAATTATCAGCAATATCCATAGAAACTTCATATCATGTTCGCTTAAATTGCTTTTCTAACTCGGTTATTGAGAATTTTATTGTAGTGGGCCTGCCATGGGGGCAGCGAGTTGCTCTTTCGGTTCTCTCTCTATCTGCAAGTAGCTGTTCTATCTCACTGTCAGTGAGCTTTTGGCCAGCCTTGATTGCCGCCTTACATGCAGCCATGTTCAAAACCTCGTCAAGCAATTCCTCTGCATCGAGGCCCAGACCTTTATCAGTAAGTAAATCAATTAAATCCTGGACAAAATCGAGCGGTGCCACTTTTGCCAGCAGAGTGGGAAATGCTTGTATAGCGTAAGTCCGCGGGCCAAACGGTGCAAGCTCGATTCCTAACTTTTCGAGCAGTTCGGCATTTGCTTTAATCGCATCAGCCTGAGCATCGGTTAACTGGAAACTTTCAGGTATCAGCAGTTTCTGCGATTCGAGGCTGCTTTTTTGTATTCGCCTGCACAAATCCTCATATATTATGCGTTCATGAAGTGCGTGCTGGTCAATAACGATAAATCCGTCATCAGCTTTTGCGACTATGAAGCTGTCGTGTATTTGTAAGAATTCTTTTGTTCCGATAGGCCGGGACGGCACAGTTTGGCTCTCGGTTATTTGCCCAGCATCAAGATGGAGCGGAACGAAGCGTTTTTTTGGTGCTGGGCCAAATTGTTGCTGCGTTTGAATAGGTCTGTGCTTTTCGAAGAACTCGGCCATTGCATCGGCAATCTCCTGGCTTCTATGGCGCGTTGCAGGTAAGTCCTTTTCCATCGCCTTCGCAGGGGCTGTTGTTGTCGGCAGTTTTGCTTGCATCTCAAGATTTGTCCCTAAAAGTTTTTCCCGCAGAGCCCCAAGGACTTGTGAATGAATCAAATTAGTATTATAAAAACGTACCTCAATCTTTGTGGGATGAACGTTGACATCATAGTCTTCATAGGGCATTTGAATAAACAAAAAGATGACAGGGAATCTATTTGGCTCTAAGCTTCCACGGTAAGCTTCTTTAATGGCATGTGAGATAAATTTATCGCGGATGAATCGGCCATTTAGAAACACATATTGAAATTTGTTGTTCGTCCTTGAAATACGGGGCTTACCCAGCAAAGCAAAAAGATGCAGGTCCTTTTCGCTGCTTTCGGTTTCAATTAAATTTTCGCCAATCTCAGAAGAAAACAGTTCAGCTATGCGCTGGCTAATGCCTTGTTTGCCCGACAGCCGATAAAGCTCTCTGCCGTTATGGTGCAGAACCATATCCAAATCGCCATTTGCCAATGCGATGCGCGTGAAATGCTCGGTGATGTGCCCCATCTCCGTGTTAGCGGTTTTGAGGAATTTACGTCTGGCCGGTAGCTTATAGAAGAGGTCTCTGACCTGGATTGTTGTGCCATAATCTGCGCTGCACGGGCCGACGCTGCCTTTATTTCCGCAGTCGATTTCAATGCAATTCCCGGCAGCGGAATCCTTTGTTCTGCTCACAGCTCTAACTTGCGCCACCGAGGCAATGCTTGCTAAAGCTTCGCCTCTGAAGCCGAGCGTCGATATGCCCAGCAAGTCTTTGCTGGTTTTGATTTTGCTTGTGGTGTGTGGCTCAAATGCCTGGGCCAGGTCTTCGCCATCCATCCCGCAGCCGTTATCGGTAACCGATATTAGTTTTCGCCCTCCATCCTCGATAGAAACTGTTATTTTTGTTGCTCCTGCGTCGATGCTGTTTTCCATCAGTTCCTTGACCACACTGGCAGGACGTTCAATTACCTCACCGGCTGCAATCATATTAACCATATTTTGGTCAAGAGTGATGATTCGGCTCATTGTTTCTGATGCTCCTCCAAAGAGCAACCAAATATCAAACGAGGGGCTTTGAAATTCCTCGTTCGATCTCATTATTCTATAAGGCTCTGGCCGGTCATTTCTTCCGGTTGTGGCAGTTCCATCATTTCCAGCAAGGTAGGCCCAACATCGGCCAATCTTCCGCCCTGCCGCAATTTTCTGCCCTTATAGCGCTCGTCGAATACAATCAACGGCACATCGCCTATTGTGTGGGCGGTGTGAGGGTTGTCCGGGCTTCCATCTATCATTTTTTCGAAGTTGCCGTGGTCAGCGGTAATTATTGCCGCACCACCCATACTTTTGACTTTTTCCAGGATTCTGCCGACGCATTCATCCACTGCCTCAGCTGCTTTTATCGCCG
>CAZTWR010000114.1:0-6072 GCA_964618055.1 uncultured Pirellulales bacterium
AAATAGTTTTTACTAAATTTCTTAAGGTGGATTTGGTTTGTGAGATGTCCCTTTTGCAAGGAGGATCACGATAAGGTTGTTGATTCGCGTTCAAGCGATACCGGCAGAATAATCAGACGTCGGCGGCAGTGCTTGGCGTGCAAAAAACGCTTTACTACCTATGAAAAAATAGGTGAGAGCTTTAAGCTCTACGTGGTCAAAAAGGACAACTCTCGCGTCCCTTATGACAGAGATAAAATCATTGGAGGTTTGCAGAAGGCCTGTTATAAAAGACCTATTTCCGCTGAGCAGATTCAGCAAATAGCCGACAAGGTTGAAGAGGACATATTTAGGAACTTCGATAAGGAGGTTTCGTCAACTTTTGTCGGCGAAAGCGTGATGAAACACCTACGGGGAGTTGATAAGGTTGCATATATTCGCTTTGCAAGTGTCTATCGAGACTTTGAGGATGCGGGCGAGTTGATTGAAGAGGTAAGTCAGGCTATTCAGGAATCCGACTATACTGGGCAGCCGAAGCTTTTTGACACATAAGAGATAAAAAGCGTTCACCGGCTGAAGGACAGGAAAATTGAGCGGTTCGTTAAATCTTTGCAGGGAGGCAAATGGTGGGGATGAAAGTCAGGCTTAAAGTCATAAAGGCCGATGGCAGCGTCGAAGAATATTTGCACACGAAGGTCATTGGAACCATCGGCAACGCTCTCGCCCACGATGGGCAGGCCGATATTCACATTGCAGAACAGCTTGCGGAAGTGGTAACTTATTTTCTTTACCACAAAAAACCCGCCCGAACTGTAACCAGCTGTGAGATTTTCTCCGTGGTTAAGGCGGTTTTGACTGCCACAAGGTACGAAGACGCCGCAATTGCGCTGAGTGAATATCATTTCAACCGCAAGCTTAAACGCTCCAGAGTTGAGGTTGTTTTGATTGATATTCAGAAGCTCTCCGATGCTGAGATGCTCTACGAAGTTCAGGAGCCGACCGGCAGGTCTCGTTGGGACAAGTCTATGATAGTCAACGACCTCGTAACGAACTATGATGTTCCTAGGCAAACCGCCAGAACGATTGCTTCAATGGTTGAGGAAAAAATATTCAATATGGGCTCGACTTCGGTTCCCGCCAAACTGATAAAGCAGCTCGTTTTGGGCGATGCCGCTGCTCTCTTGCGAGCTCAGCGACAACTCCAAACCGTCTAAGACACGTATTCAATATTGTTTAATAATGTCTTTGTGTGGCTGAAGATTTTCTCAGCTGGCTCTTCAGCTTCTATATCCAGCCAGTTGACATTCTTGAAGGTTTTGAACCAGGTCCGCTGATTCTTGGCAAAACGCCGTGTGTTTTTCTTTATTAGTTCAGTTGCATCCTCCAGACTTATCTTCTCGTTTAGATAGTCGATTATCTCAGCGTAGCCGATTGCGCATCGGGCCTGTTGGCTTAAGGGTTTTTCTTCGGCCAGCAGCCCTTTGACCTCATCGATAAGACCTGCTGCAATCATCTTTTTTACCCGCTGGTTTATACGGCTGTTTTCAACACTTTTTCCCCTTCGCAGCCCGATTATTGTCCAGTTGTGCAAAGGTTTTTCTGCGTCGAATTGTTGCTGAAGACTCGAAATCGGTTTTCCGGTGATTTTGTAAACTTCCAGGGCGCGAATTATGCGTTTGCGGTCTCTACGCCCAATGCGCTCAGCGGTGACAAGGTCGATTTTTGTTAATTGCTGATACAGTTGTTCAAGGCCTTCATTTTCTGCTTTGGCCTGCAATTCAGCACGTATTTGTTTATCGCTCCCAGGCCCTTCAAACAGACCATACAGCAGGGCCTTTATATATAAGGCGGTTCCGCCGACCGCGATTATTCTTCTTTTACGACGTTTTATCTGCTCTATTGCATCGTAGGCTAAATCGAGAAAGCCCCCAACACTGAAAGCTTCGCTTGGTTCAACCACATCGATTAGGTGGTATTTGATACGCTCGCGTGCCTCTCTCGGTGGCTTGGCGGTGCCGATGTCCATTCGCCGATAGACCTTCATCGAGTCGATACTGATTATTTCAGGACGTTCGGCTGAGCTCAGTCGAAGCCCACCCAGACTTTCAGCCAAATCGAAGGCCAATCGCCCTTTCCCTGATGCGGTAACGCCGAGAATTAACAATCTATCGGTATTCATAATTTACTGTGAAAAGCCCGTAAATGTAGATATAATACAGGGTCTGAGTCGAAAACACAAAATTATAGCTTTTGCTACTCTGCGAAGTGCCTACTCCGCCGAAGTAGCTTCGGCTACGAAGGCTGGAAGCTCGCTACGTAGCACGAGCAGCAAAAAACGGAGCTGTATATGCCGCCAGACCAGGCCATCGATAGCGACTTGGGTTCCCGCTTTGCGGGGTCCCACTTCAATACTCAGCTAAGCGAGAAAGCGCAGTTTGTAAATGATACGCTGTCTCGGCTTCTCGCTAAGTACACTGATATTAGTAGTGATTTAAAAGAAGCAATCAGATACACCCTGGAAGCTGGCGGAAAGCGAGTACGTTCAGCGTTGGTTCTCTGGTGTTGTGAGCTTATCAGCGGAAAAATAAATCACGATGCTGAAATTGCAGCGGCAGCGATTGAGATGGTGCATACTTATTCTCTTGTGCACGATGATTTGCCGGCGATGGATGATGACGACTTTCGGCGGGGAATGCCAACCTGCCATAAGGCCTTTGATGAGGCAACGGCTATCCTCACCGGTGATGCTCTTTTGACACTTGCCTTTGAGGTTTTGGCAAAAGAAATCGATGAGTCGGCTGTTGCAGTAAGATTAATTGGCGAATTGGCACAGGCCGCTGGGCCCGCTGGTATGATTGCCGGACAGATGGCCGACCTGAAAGCTGAAAATGGCCCCCGTCGTTTTGCTCCGCAAAAACGAAGCAGCGAGGGCAGCGAAGAGATTTTGGAATATATCCATACCAACAAGACCGCCAAGATGTTCCGTTGTGCCGCCGCTATCGGAGCTATCTGCGGGAAGGCTATGGATAGTGAATTTGACCGTCTTTGTGAATATGGCCTGAAGATTGGGCTGGGTTTTCAAATAGCCGACGATATTCTTGACGTTTGTGCTTCGAGCGAGCATTTAGGCAAGACCGCTGGCAAGGATACCAGGGCGGGCAAAGCAACTTACCCAGCTGTGGTCGGGATGGAAAAATCAAGGCAATTACAGAAAAAGCTCGCTGATGAAGCGGTAGCGGTATTAGAGCCATTCAACCAAAAAGCCGACACCCTCAGAAAGCTCGCAATCGCACTGCTCCAAAGAACAAAGTAATTGAAAGAGTCCTTAATGAGCAAATTATTAGAACAAATAGACAGTCCGGACGACTTGAAGAAGCTGTCCGTGCACCAGCTCAAGCTCTTGGCTGGTGAGATACGCCAGTTTATTCTTGCCTCGGTGAGTAAGACCGGCGGGCATCTGGCCAGCAACCTCGGTGCAGTGGAGTTGACGCTGGCCCTGCATTATGTCTTCGATTTCAAAGCCGACAAGCTCCTTTGGGATGTTGGCCATCAGTGTTATACGCACAAAATCATCACTGGCCGAAAGGCTGATTTCGCCAGACTTCGCAAACGCGACGGCATAAGCGGCTTTCCAAATCCCGATGAAAGCATACACGACCAGTTTGCCGTCGGCCATGCAGGAACCTCGATAGCTACGGCAATTGGAATGGCAATAGGGCAGCTTCGAAGTGGAAGAGACGATAAAATCGTGGCACTCGTTGGAGATGCCAGCATAGTAAACGGTCTCTCTTTCGAGGCCCTTAATAATCTCGGATTGGTAAAGAGGCAATTACTTATAGTCCTCAACGATAACTCGATGGCAATCGATGCTACACAGGGAGCGGTGGCAAAATACTTCTCCAAAGTCCGCCTGAGCCAAACCTATGAGGATTTGCGAAAAACCACCAGAAATATCCTCGAACATATGCCTATTATCGGTAAAAGTGTTGATGAAGCGATTGAGAGAATCAAGAAGAGTATTCGTATGGTCTTCCCGGCCAGCCAGATGTTTGAGAGCCTGAACATCCCATACTTTGGTCCTGTTGACGGCCATGACATTGAGTCGCTTATACAATTGTTCGAGGCCTTGTCGCATTTGAATCACCCTGCAATTCTGCATGTTTACACAACGAAAGGTAAGGGTTTCAGACCAGCCGATTTAGTCCCCAGTAAATTTCATTCAACCGGCCCGTTTCAGATAAATGGGGACGAGGTTGAGCCAGCGACAGATGCAAGCGGACGCAGCTTTACCGATGTATTCGGTCAGCATCTGACCGAACTGGCTGAAAAGGACAACAGAATTATTGCTATAACCTCAGCAATGTGCGATGGAACTGGGCTGGCCGAATTTCGAAAAAGATTCGCCGATAGGTTCTACGACGTTGGCATTGCTGAAACTGTGGCGGTAGATATTGCAGCAGGCCTTGCCAAGAGCGGCTTAAAGCCCGTCGTCTGTATCTATTCGACTTTTTTGCAGCGAAGTTTTGACCAGATATGCCAGGAGGTAGCGATGCAGAATCTGCCGGTTGTTTTTTGCATCGACAGGGCCGGCGTCGTCGGCTCGGACGGACCAACGCATCACGGCCTTATGGATATCGGATTTTTGAGAATGATGCCAAATATGGTCCTGACAGCGCCTGCTGATGAGGGTGAGTTAAAGCTGGCTTTGGAATTTGCCTTGGCAGAGGATAAACCGGTCTGTTTGAGGTATCCCAGAGACCTTGTCCCATCGAATGAGTTTGACAGGTCTGCTTGTGCTGAACCGTTTGAGTTAGGCAGAGCCGTCTTCGTCAGAAGCAGCCCCGATTCAGCTATTGCAATTGTCGCTTACGGAAGCGTGCTTACCGAAGCCCTCAAAGCGGCTCAACTCCTCGAGCAGGATGGCATTGACGTCGATGTGATAAATGCGCGATTTGCCGCTCCTGTCGATGAAAGAATTATTTCTTTACCCAGCCGGTACAAAGGTATAATAACAGTAGAAGACCACCGCCTTGCCTGTGGCTTTGGCTCAGCCGTGCTTGAGGCCGCTGCAGTAACTTTGCCGAGGCCAATTATAGCCCTTGGTATGCCGAGGACATTTTTAAAGCATGATTCCCGCAACGCTCAGCTTATGCAAGGGGGTATAAATGCCGATAGAATAGTGCAGACGGCGAAAAAAATGCTGAGCTCCGCTGGGTAATTGGTCCATAGTTCAGATGCCGGGGCTTAGATTTAAGAATATGGTGGGATTTTTCGCTACGTCAGACGGGGCGTGGAAAAGGATAATTTTAAAATGGCAAAAAGCAATTTGCCAAAATTGGTGGTTTTCAGCGACCCGAAAAAGGGACACGTCGATGAGGTGATCGAGGAATTTCTCGATTTTGCGAAGGGCAAAGCCGAGGTCGTTGTCAGTTGTGGTATAGACCAATGCACCGTTGATATTTTGAAAGAAGTTGATTTTGCGGTTGTCTTTGGTGGCGATGGGAGTATTACCTCAGCTGCAAGACAATTGAGTCAGGTCAATGTGCCGGTCATAGGTGTTAACCTCGGCAAGCTCGGGTTCCTCGCCGAATTCAGCGTCGGGGAGCTTAAAGAATTTTTCCCTTCTTTAACATCAGGAAAACTGCGTATAGAGAAACGCATGATGCTCAGATGTAGGATTTTCAGCGATGACCACGAAAAATTCTGCTCGGCAGCTATCAATGATGTTTTTATCACAGCCGGGCCCCCTTTTAAAATGATTGAGTTAAAGATGTCGGTCGATGGTCAGTCCGCCATAGGCGGGTTGGTAAGTGATGGCCTTATAATTGCCACACCCACTGGCTCGACAGCTTATAATCTCTCGGCGGCAGGGCCGATACTTTCAGCAAATATGGAGGCAATAGTTATTACGCCGATTTGTCCTCATTCGTTTAGCTTCAGACCCATTGTTATCAATGCCGGTAGCAAAGTAGAGGTCTTTGGCATCAGTGTCAATGAAGGTACTACTGTTTCCATCGATGGTCAGATTTCGTGCAAACTGTCGATTGATGATGTGGTAGAAATCGAAAGGAATAAAGGCGATTTTCTCGTGGT
>CAZTWR010000115.1:0-5954 GCA_964618055.1 uncultured Pirellulales bacterium
GGGATCCAAACCGGCCATTTTCAGATATTTGTCCATCTTACGGCGGACGCTGCGGGTGCTGAGGCGTCGGCCGTGCTTATTTACGAACAGGACTTTCGAATCGAAATTGGGGTTGCTCCTGGCTCTTTTATTCCTGAACTCCATATAGTGCTGAATAACCTGCAAAGCTGAGGTTCCTATTGGTGCGATTCTTTCCTTTTTGCCCTTTCCTCTGATATGCACGACTTCACCGAGGAAGTCTACATCGTCCATATTTAAGGCGACAAGCTCGCTGACTCTTATGCCGGTGCTGTAAAGCGTCTCCATAATAGCTCTATCTCTTGCACCGAGCCAGTTATCCATTGGCGGTGTCTCGAGCAATCTCTTTACTTCTTCGTATTCGAGGAAACGGGGCAGCTTTTTCTCCTGCTTCGGTGTTCTAACTGCCATAACCGGATTGGAGCTAAGCTGGTTTCTTTTAACAAGGAACTTGTAGAAGCTGCGCAACGTAGCAAGCTTGCGAGCTATGGTCGCCTTGGAATATTGTTTCTCGTTAAGAGCGGCCAGATATGCTCTGACGGAATTGATATCCACTGAGAGAAGTAGTTGGTCCGCTTTGAGGTTTGTCTGCGTGGCCACAGCTGTAGCGGTGCCTTCCTGTTGGGCAATCAACGAAGTCTGCTCGCCCGCCTGCAGGCTACTCTCAGAGCGACTAACCATGAACTGGCCAAACTGGCTCAAGTCCGCACCATAACACTTGGCCGTATGTTCGGAAAACCGCTTTTCAAATTTCAGGTAATTCAGGAACTCCTGGACAATTACACTATCTTCCATAATCGCACCTACCTATTCAAATGGGCTCATTCGTCGTTACGCCTGAGCCAGAAACATAAGGTTTTTTTAACCTTTCAAAACTTTAATTACGTTCACTTAGCTATTGCTTTTGGGAGTCCCCCTGCAAAATGGGGTTCCTTTCGTATAAAAGTTTGTCTGCCTGGTTAATAAGTGATTGTGCCAGTTTGAAACTGAGTACCGCTGCATCAAACCAATCGAAATCCGTCCTTTTGTCCCTTGCCTGTTCAATAAGAGTATCGAGAAGTTTGTCTTCACATCCGCTATCGTAACGGAATATAAACTTCTCTGCCCCCTTGTTTAAAACCAATTGTTGCTTCTTTTTTTTCACTACTATAGATGCTTTTAACTCAAGGAAAAAATCGGCCTAAATAACAATCTGGTGTTGATTTATCTGGATTCCTGTAAACACCTGTGTCTCTTATCGGGTCTAAAAGCCGATAACTTATGCCTAAACTTCAATTTTCATAGCAAATGCGATAAAGTCGAGGCTTTAGAGAACGCTACAACGCTTTTATCGGCCAATAAGACCTCGGCCTTTACAAATTGAACGTGAATATTGACAAATTAGGCGCAAATTCACATAAATTTTTATCGGTCCGTCCCGACCCGTCGGGACTTACCTCTCCTTCGACTGGGCTCAGGACAAGTTAATTCGCTTTGAAAAAGACTACTCCGTCCTTTTTCTCGGAATCGAGAACCCCCTGTTGTTGGAAATGAGCGATATATTTTAAGGCTTCATTACGGCCTATGCCCAGAGCTGAGCATATGTCACTCAGTGAGCAAGGCCTGCGTTTCAGCATTGATAACAGGTCTTCTGCCTTACCTTCAATATTCCTTCCGTGCCGTGCCGGTGAAAAGTCAGCCACAACCTCGCACTTTTCTCCCAACTCTTCGGCTATAGCCTGCAGCTTCTCGACATTGAGGCTTTTGATGCCTGGCTCGGCTGTAGGTCGCACGGCTGTATTAAGCTGGACCTTGTCTGGACGAATACGGTTTATAGCCTCTTTGATTTTGGCAACTTGCTTAGTATCAGTATTAAAACCCTCGATAAAAAATACTTCAAGCCATATCCGGCCGGCAAATTCATTCCTAAATGCGCATAAACCCGAAATCAGCTTTTCAATACTTAATCCAGAGTGTGGGCGATTTATCCTTTGGAAAGTCTGCTCATCGCCGGCATCCAAAGAAGGTAAAACCACGTCGGCCTTTGCGCAATCGGCTCGCACATCCTGTTTGCATAACAGCGTGCCATTGGTTAATATGGCTACAGGAATATCAGTAATTTTCTTTATGCCATCTATAAGTTCACCAAGCTGGGAATTCAATGTCGGCTCGCCGGAACCGCTGATAGTAATAAAATCAGCTTCTAACCCCTCGGCCAATTTATCTCTTAACTCGGCCAAAACCGCCTCAACAGGGACATAGTCCTTGCGTTGGAGGGTCTTTTCGGTGGTCCCGCCAAGCTGACAGTAAACGCAATCCAGCGTACAGAGCTTAAATGGCATGATATCAACACCAAGGCTTCGCCCCAGCCTCCGTGAAGGCACCGGGCCATACAAATACTTTTTTTCTTTGGGCACTTTTGTCTACTCCCGTACGAGCTCGAATATCTTTTTGCACACGCCCAATAAATCTTCGAGCCGGTCTATCGGCATAATACTGGCGGCATCTGATTTTGCCTTTTCCGGCTCGGTGTGAACCTCAATAAAAAGGCCGTTGGCACCGGCGGCGACTGCTGCTTTGGCAAGTATAGGGGAAAATTCTGGCCGGCCTGCACTCATATCGCCGAGTCCGCCAGGCTGCTGAACACTGTGCGTCGCATCAAAAACGACCGGAACCCTGAGCTTTTTCATAGTATCAATGGCTGTCATATCGTTGACGAGCCGATTGTAGCCAAAAAATGTCCCTCGCTCGGTGAGTATTATTTTTTTGTTATTGCAGGCATGAACCTTTTCCACCACATTTTTCATCTCGTCTGGCGAGAGAAACTGGCCTTTCTTTATATTTACAGGTTTGCCCGTTCGCCCGCAGGCACAAAGCAAATCGGTCTGTCTGCACAGGAAAGCAGGCACTTGAAGGCAGTCAACAACCTTGCTCGCAATCTCAGCCTGAGACGGCTCGTGCACATCGGTCATAATAGGTAAATTAGTCTCTTGACGAACTGCTGCAAGAATCTCCAAGCCTTTTTCCAGGCCTGGCCCACGAAAACTGTGCAGGCTGGAGCGATTGGCCTTGTCGAAACTTGCCTTGAAAATGATTCCCACGTCACTGCTTGCAGCGATTTTGACAAGCTTATCCGCAATATTCAGACAGATATCTTTGCTCTCGATAACACAAGGCCCGGCCATTACAAATAAAGGCACATCCAGACCAACATCGACATTACCAATTTTGAAATTCACTTTATCCATATCTCGTTCTAAAGTGCCTAAAGTTAGGCACTTTGAATTACCTTATTGCCCTGATAATCCTTGTTCTTATCCCTGCCGGCTTGGCGCCTTCGGGGACGACACAATTGACCGCCTGCGGTATCACCTTAATTTGTACCGGTAAAGCCGGCCCGGGGTCACCGTCAATTTCTGTCTCTATATCGGTACTCTTTGAACTTACAGAAACCTCTTTGCCCTGACGATAGATAACGTCAGAACTATCGGCTTGCTGTTTCAAAACCGTCATCACCGAATGCTTTAACAAATGCACTCGCGACGCACATTTATAAATACATACATCCAGCAACCCATCGCCGAAATCAGCATAGTGCAATATCTGAAGCCCTACTGCATATCTTGAAATATTTCCGACAAAAACCAAGCCACGGCCCCGGAAAATCTCTTCGCCATCTACTTCTACCTTCATTGCGTCGAATTTATAATCCCAGAATGTTCGCCAGAGCGGCCAGAAGTAATCAAAGTAATCTATATGTCCCTCCCGCTGCTCGCTGACGCGTTTAACTACCTGGCCGTCAAACCCAAAACCGGCTATCGAAGTAAAACATTTTCCATTTACACTTCCCAGGTCCAAAGGCTGGATGTGCCCTGCCTCGAATGTTCTTATTATTGTTTTTAATTTTTCATCAAAGCCTAATTCATTTGCCAGCAAATTCTCCGTCCCACAGGGCACTATCAGCAGCGGTTTGTCACTGCCTTCCAGGCCATGCGCAACTTCTCTGACGGTACCGTCACCGCCTACAACAACAACCATTGCGCAGTCGTAATCTACAGCCGCATCTGTGGCCACTTCACAGGCGTTGGCTAAAGAAGTAGTCAAACTAACCTTGACCTTGTATCCTTCTTTGACAAGGTACTGCTCAAACTGGCGGCCGGTCAATTTGCTGCTGGTCGCGCCGGATTTAGGATTTACGATATAGGCGATATAACCGTCATCTGGTTTCATAACAGTGCATAAGTCATAAGTGCACAAGGCACAAGTGCACAAGTCTTTTGCTCTTGTACATTTGTGCTCTTCATAGAGACTTATAGAACCTCCACAATAGCCTGCCAACCTGTTGAGCTAAATCTTGTAATCTTCCGTATTGGTCAGCGCTTAAATATTTCAATCTTGAAGAAAAATCTAACAAATATTTCGCTTCTGCCAAAGAACCTAAAGCCACATTCACAAATTGCCTCAACTCTTTTTTACCTTGTCTGCCATATCCTTCGACAATATTAGTAGGAATAGACAAAATCGCCCTTCTCAGCTGAGAAGTAATTCCATAGGTTTCTTCTTTAGGAAATTTCTTTGTTGCTATATAAACATGGAAAGCTAACTCATCTGCCTTATGCCAAACAGTCAATTTTTTATATCCAACCTCATTCATTTCTGCTTCTCCTTCCTTATGCCCTTGTGCTCTTATGCTCCGGTGCTCTTGCCCGGTCTTTGCCAAGTTGCCGAAGCTTTTCCTCCATCAAAGATGCGTAACTTTCTAAAATAGGCGGCAATTCCGACAGCCCTAAACTCCTCTGCACATCGGCAATTTTTTCACTATCAGGGCCTTCTATTTCCAGAAAAAAGCCTAACAACGGCAATTCGTCCAGAGCAACCTTGCACCCACCAAATCGCCAAATTCGGCGTTTTTTCTCAAATGCGAGCGCCTTATTATATCCCAGCAGTAAAAGCAGCTTCTGTGCCGAGTTGCCATCTTCAACTTCAATTTCTATCTCCTGCCTCTTTTTGAATTCATTCTTTTCTTTTGCGCCTTTATAAGTCAAAAAAAACCTCTCATTTTCGCCGACAAGCATTCGCCGCAGCCGAAGACACCTGTCGGTTTTAGTTAAAGCTCTATTTGCATCATCAAAATAGTTATCTATCTGCAGCTGCTCTTCTAAAAATTCAGCGCCAACCTCAGTCAGCTTACGCTTTATTTCTTCTAACGAGTCAACCTTTAGTTTTGCTTCAATTTCGGCACGCATAAATAAAATTTAAAAGTTAAAACTAAAAATTAAAAACCATAATTTAAAATTCAAAACTTTTGAATTTATAGCTTTCCAGTTTTAGATAACTATATTTACCAGTCGGGATTTGATGATAATGATTTTTTTGGGTTCTTTTCCGCCCAAAGCTTTTTTAACCTTTTCACAAGCAAGGGCCTTTTGTTTTATGTGCTCCTCATCTGCATCGGCGGCGACAATTATTCTATCCTTTGTTTTACCGTTGACCTGCACGGCTAATTCAATCTCTTTTTCTTTGATAAGCTCTTTATCGTATTCAGGCCAGGGCTCGTAAGTTAGAGTGTTGGGATGGCCCAATCTCTCCCAGAGCTCTTCAGCTATATGCGGCGCAAACGGAGCAAGAAGCAGGATGAATTTCTCAACAACAGATTTAGGCCTGATTTCCTGTTTGCTCAGGTGATTTACGAAAATCATCATTTGGCTGATTGCGGTATTAAAGCCGAAACTTTCGATATCATCACCGACCTTTTTTATAGTCTGATGCAGTAATCTAAGCGTAGTCTCATCGGCATCGGCTTCTTTTACTGCCTCGGCAAGCTCTGCCGTATTCTCATCAACAACCATTCGCCAGGTTCTCTGCAGGAATCGATGCACACCTTCTACCCCCTGCATGCTCCACGGCTTGATTGCCTCCAACGGCCCCATAAACATTTCATAAAGCCGCATTGAATC
>CAZTWR010000116.1:0-5931 GCA_964618055.1 uncultured Pirellulales bacterium
CACGCCGCCAGCGTTCGTTCTGAGCCAGGATCAAACCCTTCAATTTGTATCGTCGCCCCCCCTGCTTTCTTGCGAAAGCAAGAAGGGGGGTCGTCGAAAAGAAGGCTCAACACTTTGGCATACGCACCGAAAGTGCTGAAAATAGTTAAATGGTAATTGGTTAAATGGTTAAATGGTAATTGATTAAATCGCCTGCAATTACCGGTTACCAAAAACCAGTTACCAAAAATATTAAGCTCACTGCAATAATGCGTATTTACCGCAAGAGCTGCACTTTCGCTGCTTACCCCGTTTAGAAATTTCATTTCTAACGGGGCTTATCTGGCTTAACTGTTAACTTGTCAAAGAGCTATATGCATTAAAATGGCGGCAAAGATATACTTTAACCACCTTAAATCCCCCTCCCTACTATATATAATACGGCCAAGTATGCTCTTTAGTCAATAGAATAAGGCAAAAAACAAAAAAATTTTTTATTTTTTTATCCTGAGGGCTGTGTGGGCATAAAGGAGCAGTATAAAAAACGCCTCCAGTTGTTGGCGTAGATAAGCCATCTCTCAATCAGCTATAGTGTCGGGATTGTTACGCTTTTCAATGCTGGCTTGACGGGATAAGCTAAATTCCACTTTTTCGCCTCAAAAACCGAGATTCAGTATTCGGAGGGCGTATACCCAACAGCATTTTTATTCCAATGATAGATTGTTCAGTCTATTGAAACGTTGCTTGCTGGATGCCAAACAGGCCAACTCCAGACAGTAAGGCGATTGCAGGAATATCACATTCAAGAACACAAGGAAAGGAGTGGTTATTTAATCCGCTCTGACACGGTGATCCAGAAAGAAGACAGGGGGCGGTAGTTTGCGGCATCTTGGTCCCAGCGATAAATCACAGTGTCTTCCGAAACAATATCAACGACGCCGACCGGCCTGTATTGCCGACGATATTGGTTGAACCAATCAAATATCAGTTTTTTTGAAGTCGACCTTCCTGCCCAGGATGGTAACATATTTACAAATATCAAGAACTTGGGTTTGGCTGCCTCTATCTGCTGTATCATTTCCTCCTGCATCTGCAGCGCATACGGATGTGGTTCCATCAAAGGATACATATAAACGTAACTGGTAGCCGAACGTCTGTTGGCATAAAAGAGAATCTGCGGCTCTGAGCCGAGAATGGCTATTGTATCATCACTTGAACTGTTAGCCTTTAAGTACTCGGCGATTTTCAACGATTCAGGGAAAGGATGAAGCCCGTAGGTCATACGGGATACCGTGATAGGGTCTTTAGCCAACAGGTAATCCTTTTGCTGATAGAGTGTATAAAACAGTATCGCAAGGCCCAGGAGAACGGCTATCAGGCCTTTTCCAATCATCACTTTTCGGCCCTTCAAAGCTTGCCGGATGCCAAACAGGCCGACTCCAGCCAGTAAAGCGATTGCAGGTAGAAGAAGAACAAAATAATGGGGCCTAAAATAAAAGCCGGGACAAGTGGCCAAGAATGAGAAAAGTAGAAAACTGATGATAAACGGACTTCGGCTACGGATTTTCTTTTCTTGAAACAATGCGAGCAAGCCGATTCCAGCCAAAATCCAAATCAAAAATGCCGAACCAGCAATGGATATTATTTCTGATTTCAGCCTCTCTAAACCGAACCGTAGCGGTAGCATCGAAACATATTCACTCGCGTACACAAATGTCCAGAACCAGAATTTCTCGAACACGCCAGCACGCCATAGAATAAGGCAGGTTATGCCGAAAGGTAACGTTACGCCAATAATTAATAAAATCGCTCTTAGCAGAAGAGGTTTGAATTTAAGCGGTCTGCGGCGAAGTTGTGGGAAAAGCAGGTACAGGCCTGCAAATACAATGAAGGCAATCCCATGCTGTTTCATAAGGAAAGCGATTCCCAGTAGTATAGAGGCTGGTAGCAAAAGAAGCAGGTTGTTGCGGTCAACGGCATAAACCAGCAACAATATGCCGGCTATAGCAAAAAGGATGACAAAATGTTCGGCGTGAGCAAAAACTCCCTGGACTGATTGAGCCGGCGATATTACTGCAAAAGCTGCGGCGGCAAAAACGCCGGCAAAAGAATCAGTTAAATGTTTCGCCAGCAAGAATATCAGGAGAATTGTAACGGCGTTGACGACCAGCAAACCTAAATGAATGGCGGTGCAGCTTTGACCGAAGATAGCCATAATAACAGCATATGCAGCATAGATTCCCGGCAGTTTCATGTTATAGACCTGGTCATAAGGAGCAATGCCCTGCAAAATCAGCTGTCCTGCGTAGGCATATTCACCTTCGTCACGTTCAAAAGGAACACTTAAAAGACGACCCCGAACAAATGTGGTAGACAGGATGATTATCGCAACAACAAGCCATGGCCAGTGACGCAGATATGACTTTTTAGCATGGTTGGTTGAATTCCAACCATCTTCCCCAGCGCTATTCTGTTGGCTGCTTGATTCCATTTCTGAATATCCTTTTAACAGCTATGCTTATGCGGTATGATATAGTACTGCGGTTGTGTCCGCAACCGAATTTGAACTGTGGCTGAGATGAAAAACTACAGGTTAGATATGAAATTCCCTGGCGGTATTAACGTGAAAATCCTACCCATTTACATCATACTGGTTTTACTTGCGTCGTTTGTCCTTCTTTATAATCTGGGCGACCGGTATCTATGGGGAGACGAAGCTGAGACGGCACTGTTGGGGATAAACATTACAAAGTACAGCGTACCCAAAATCACCGATGGTAAAAACTTCATCATGTTCAATGCACCTGGGTACGATTACAACGAAGACTTGATTTGGATATGGTCGCCATGGCTCGATGAGTATATCGCAGCTGGTTCATTTTTGGTTTTCGGCAAAAGCACCTTTTCAGCAAGATTGCCCTTTGCGATAATAGGCTTTTTGTCAGTTCTGTCGATGTTATATATAGCACAACGAATCTATAACAAGCATGAGATAGCAATCGTTGCCGGTTTACTGTTGGTTACTAACGTTGCATTTTTGCTTCACGCGAGGCAGTGTCGTTATTACGCGATAGTGATACTGACTCAGCTTTGGTTGATTTATGGCTATAAGCTTTTGATTAGTGGAAAGCCAAAGTCAGGGAGCACTTTTGTGGTTGTTGCCCTGACCGCACAGTTCTACTGCAACTACATCGTGGTATTCGGGAATATCCTTGGCTTAGGAATTTGTAGTATTTTAATCTGCCGCAGATACCAACACTTAATCAGAAGGGTATTAACTTGTTTCGGCATCTTTGCTGTACTTGTGATTCCTTGGCTTGCGTATGCTAAGTCCTGGTACCAAGCCCGGGGCATTGGAATTAGCGGGTTTGATGAGAATATCCTATATTACATATCTACCTTTCATTTCTACCTTATTGCTCTGCCGGTACTGCTGATACAGCCTGTGGCGTACGCTTTTGAAGGATGGAGGCGACCCAAAACAGAAAGAAAATATTCCTTAAGAGACACCGATATTCTATTGTGGGTGCTCATACCGGTACAGTTGACTATAATCAGCCTAACGTTTGATGCCTATTTTAGATATATCCTGCCGTTGATTCCTGTGGTTATATTGCTGGCGTCAAATATGCTGGTAAATCATATCAGAGTTCGGCCTGTGCGGTATGTGCTTATTGGGATACTCTGTTTATCAAATTTTATCGCCGTGTCGACCGCTTATCCTATGACCAGGTCGGCGGTGATACAAATGCCGTTTGTTCAGTTCATTAAGGGGATAAGTTCCAATTATGAAGACCGTACAGAAGACGTGGTTTCCTATCTTCGTGCAAATGGTAGTCCCAGTGAGTCAATATACGTGTTCGACCCTGAATTCCCGCTTATCTTCTATACAGATATGCGTATCATCGACGCGAGGTTCAGGCCAACCATTAGTAAAGACGATATGCCTGACTGGATTTTACCTGAAAGTGCTTCGGGAGTGTATGCGGGCTCATCTCTTCGATTAATAAGGACATTGCTTGAGTATTACGAACCGGTAACACTTACGGTGCATGACTCAGACCGTGGCGGCAGTCGCCCCGACCCTGATGTTCATGTCCCTTTTACAACGGAGAAATTCACTGAAATGGTTATTTACAAGAGAATTCGCCAGGCTTCGGATACCAGTCAAGAGATATGATGAAATCCAGTCTTTAAGATTCAGAAAATAATATAAGGATGCGCGTACGATATGGTTAGAACAGAAAAGATATCGGTTAAGACAAAAGGTAACTGCGATATTATCGATATTACTGAGCAGGTCAGCGAGACTATCGCAAAACCGGGTGTCAGCAACGGCACCGTTACTGTTTTTAATGTCGGTTCTACGGCGGGGATTACGACGACCGAGTATGAGCCTGGGCTGGTAAATTATGATATAGCGGCGGCGTTTGAGAAAATTGCGCCAGCTAACGGGCGATATGAGCACGAAGAGACCTGGCACGACGATAACGGCCATTCCCATGTAAGGGCCGCACTTTTGGGGCCATCGCTAAGCGTGCCTGTTGTAGATGGAAGACTTGTCCTGGGCACTTGGCAGCAGATTGTCCTGGTGGATTTTGATACAAGGCCAAGGACAAGAACGGTCATTTGCCAGATAGTCGGAGAGTAAATAATTGACTATTGACTATTGACTATTTACTATTGAAGGAGATAGGTAGTTAGGGATGTTGGTAAAGAGTCAATAGAAAATATTAAATGGCAATTAGGTCTTTTTGAGGCTTTTGTTCTTATGAATATCTGGTGGGAAAAAACGGTTCTTGCAATAGGCGGATTGCTTATTGTTTTTTTAATGGCCGGCTGTGGTGAGCCGGTGCAAAGAGGCGAAAGTGAGCTTGGACCCGAGATAGATTTGGGCACTACAATAGGGTCGTTGGCTGAGGTGTTTTTCTTTGAATCAATCCCAGTCGAAGGTTACGGCCTGGTGGGCGGACTAAGTGGAACAGGTTCAGCAGAATGTCCGGTACAGATTAGAGGACATCTTAAACGATATATCCTGCAGCAACTGGCTGAGGATAAGGTAAATGTTGATGAGCTTATCAACAGTCGCGATACGGCTGTGGTACTGGTGCAAGGAATTATGCCGACAGCAGTTCCGAAAAACCAATACTTCGATGTAAGAGTAGCAGCCCTGGCTGGCACGCAAACAACCTCTCTGGAAGGCGGCTGGCTGTATGGTGCTGAGCTTAGGGCGGCAGGAGGGTTTGGTATAGCTATAAAAGTTGCGGCTAAAGCAAAAGGGCCTGTCTTTATAGATACCTTAAGTCCCGACGAAACAAATAAAAAAGTTGGATATATCCTGGCTGGTGGCAGGGTCCTTAACGAGTACAAGATAAACCTTGGACTTCGTCGGCCGGATTATAAAACTGCAAGCCTTATTCGCAACAAATTAAACGGACGCTTTGGCGGCGGCACAGCCAGGGCGGTCTCACCCAGCCAGATTGAACTGCAAGTACCAGCTGAATACAGAAAACAAAAACGAAGATTCATATCTATAGTCAAGGCGGTGTACCTTATTGAGACGCCGGAAGCTACCAGAGAAAGAATAAACATGTTCGTCAGAAAGCTTGCTGTTTTGGAAGACAAGTATGCATCTGAAGCAGCTCTTGAGGCCATAGGGAATGAAAGTCTCAGCAAGCTGGCTGTCCTGCTGAATTCATCCCAAGAGCAGGTGCGTCTGGGGGCAGCCAGATGCATGCTCAATCTGGGCAGTGACGGGGGTTTGAATACCCTTCGAGAAATAGCATCAGATAAAGATTTAGCTTGTCGACTTGAGGCTTTGGAGGTAATTACTGCGTCGGCGAGTCGGAATGATGCGGTTGCGATATCGCGAAAATTGCTGCGAGATAGCGATTTCAATATCAGATTGGCTGCATATGAAAACTTAAGAAAATTAGACGATATTGCGGTAAC
>CAZTWR010000117.1:0-5911 GCA_964618055.1 uncultured Pirellulales bacterium
CCTGGGGGACAAACAAAAAAGAAGCGGAGCAAAAAGCCGCTTTCAACGCCCTCGTTGAATTAGGTGTCCTTGAAGGCACTTTGGCGGACTACGACGGCTAAATCCCAGTTAGCCCCCTGCTTTCTTGCGAAAGCAAAAAGGGGGGCAATCATACAGAAATCAGCCATGTCAGGGCGTATAAGGCCAATGCAGTTATGATTATGAAAACAACGATGGAGCCAAATAAAATCGCTGCCTCTTTTAAAAAAACGCCCACTGTAATTGTCGGCAGCTTCGTCGCTTTATAGACTACGGCTATCGCCGCCGTTAAAGGCAGCAGCCACAGCATTGCCTGCGGATTTGGCCGGATTTGCTCCGGTGCAGTAAAGGTCGCTATCATGAGAATATCTATTACCGACATTTTATTCTCCCACTGGTTCTGTTTTGCGGAGATGAGCCAGAGAAACCGCATTGACAATACACAGAAGGTTAAGTAAGCCCGAGACCATCGTATATATCTGACCGATTTCATTCGGCCAGCCGTAGACAGGATACCCTCCGCCGGCGGTGTGATGGGATAAAACCAAAACTATCGGTGGATTCATAACCTGCGCTGCCTTCACATACAATGGTGCCGGTCCAACCAGGTCGATTACACCAATTGAACCGATGTACAACCCTGCACAGAGAGTTAAGCTGATAGTTGCGAATATAATTATCGCCCGTTTTTTTTCTTTAAGCACAAAATATCCTGCGCCCGGCAGGAGCCAGCTCAGCAGTCCAACAAGCAAAAACTGGGCGTGGTTTTCCCTCGAAGGCCGTGCCATTACGAACCCCCCCCGGATTCCGACGGCGTATTGGTATCTGCTGGTTCTTTATCCTCTTCGACCAGTCTAAAGTTCGTACGCTTTAATATGTTTTCAGGATTAAAGTGCACCGGTGCCAGAGACTGCGATTGAACAAAATCTTCCTTATAGAGTTGCATTGCCTTGATTTTATCGTATTGTTCCTGCTCAAGGCGTTTAATTGAAATATTCTTTATACAATAGTAGGACATACCCGGCTTAAATTCCATAACTAAAGGCAGAGTGTCGATGGTATTACTGTCCTGTGGTACAAGTGAATAAAGCCGGTCTATGAATTGGCCTTGTCTTTTGTGCTCATTTACCAGTTGCAGCGACGCTGGATTAGCCGCACTTTGCAGAGCCGATGTCTCCAGTTCTATACTTGAGATTCTACGCAGGTTTGTCAAATGCTGCAGCTCGAACACATTGGCGTTTTCTCCACTTTGCTTGTTTCGTTTTTCATAAAGCTCATTAAATTTATCAACTGCGCTCTCCCAGCCATTCCTTACCGCCAGGTCGATGAACTCTTCGGCTTTGCTTTTGGTGGTGTCCATTGCCGCAAGTCTTTTCAAGTCCTCCACAACTGCTTCTTTTATCGAATAAACCTCTCCGCCTGGCTGCTCCTGGTCTTTGTTGAATTCAAGCGAACCGGAGACCTTGGTTTGATTTATGCTTTCCGGTTCAGAGGTCTTTGCAGCTTCTGTCACCCGTACAACCACCATTATTTGTCCGAGCATATCTTTCACTGGTCCAATATTTTCATACAATCTCGGCTTTGGTACATCAAATGGGCCGAGTTCACCGGCTTTGAGCTCGTCGATTGCAAAGACAATCCGAGTCAATCCCACCGGGTTATATCCATGGCCTTTTAGGAACAGCGTCCCAAGGTATTTATCCGTGAGAATATCAGACGCACTAAGCAGTCCTGTCCGTCCTGAGTACACATTGATTTTGTATTTTTCGCTTAATTGTTTAGCAGCAGTTACATAATCGCCGGCCATTTGCCTAAACTGCTCGGCGTTGATTTCCGAAAGCTCTACATCTGTATCCTGCAGGCCGGCCTCGGTAAGTGTCCTGGCCTCTTGGAGAATCCCTTCCGCCTTGGAGCTTATTTTGTCCTCCAGCAAGCTTTTTGAAATGATACTTGCTACTTCACCATAGCGTTTAATTCGTTCAGTTAGAGGTGAATTTGGGTCGTTCGGGTCCGAAGGAACTGACGCAGTGAATTCTTCTCTGTGTTTTTGGTAAAATTCCTCTGTCTCTTCCTGTGTAGGTGGCGTTACTGTCCCTGAAACATCATCAAGCTTGACGGCAATATATTCGAGTTGAACTCTGTCGACTAACTTATACCCGAAGCCGTAAGGGTTTTGTTCGTTTATGTCACCGGCGAAGAATTTCTTGTATTTGTCAAAATGCTCGACTAATTCTTCTTCGTTTGGTTCATCCTGGGTTTCGGCAAACACAGTCGAATCAAATTTTACAAATTCAACATCAATTGTCTCCTCTTCCCAGCTTACATTATGCGCTATCTGCGAGCTTGTAATATTTTCGCTCGCGCACATCATCCTGGCGTACCTCAATACTGTCATCAATTCGCTGAACGTTGTTAGTGTTTCTTCCTCTGAGATGCCATGTTGGTTTATCATTAACCTGATTAGCTGTGAATATGTTGCGCCGTTAAAAAGTGATGGTATTGTTCTTGCAAGCTGCGTACCCACAATCTCGTTTGATGTCCTCACACCGGCGAGTTGTGCTTCCTTCTTCAGCAGCAGCCAGTATATCTCGCTTGGCATCGAGTGTCTGTAAATATCATTAATTTGTTTCTCACTTATCCTGTATCGGTTTGCTCTTATTATTTGTTTTATATGCTTGATTAACGTCGGCGAAATTGTCCTGTCGGAAAACAGCAGTTCGGCCAAGAGGACCGCGTGCAAATCCTGCACACGAAATATTGACACGCCCAGGCTTCTTAGAATTTTATCAGCCTGCAGCAGCCTTAGGGTTTCCAGTTCTCGCCTGGCCAGAGATAAGTCGTAATTTGTTATTTTTCTGTTATCTGCGAAGTAGGCCACGGTTTTGCGCTCGCTTGTTCTTCCCCGCCCAAGCTGCTGAAGGTATGCACCTCCTACAAAGCCGAGCAATAGAACGATGACTACAACAGCCATCACCTTCTTGTTATTTTTGCGAAGCCATTTAACTAAATTCATATTTGTGCTCCGACAAAATTGCTATTCATATCAAGCAGGTTTCCACTATACAGTTTATCGCAAAATGGGACCCATTTCTGAAACCCTATAAGTATATTCAATCACCTGTACTTTGCAAGAAAAATAGCGCTTTGCCCAAACCTAAGGATTTACAATATACGCAACACCATATACGATATGCGCAATACGAACGACGCAATACGAATAATGATGGAAGAGCAAAAGAATAGCTACCCAAAATCGGCTCAGGCGTTTACCGAGGCCAAAAATTTCCTGCCGGGCGGTGTTAATTCACCGGTAAGGGCCTTCGGCGGTGTAGATGTCGAGCCGCTTTTCATTGCTGCTGCAAATGGCTCAAAAATTTACGATATCGATGGCAACGAATACATCGACTACGTCGGCTCATGGGGGCCGATGATACTTGGACACGCCCATCCGAAGGTAATAGAAGCTATTGAGGCCGCAGTGAAAAAAGGAACCTCTTTCGGCGCACCGACCCTGACCGAAACTGCCCTGGCAAAAAGGATAGTTAACGCTTTCGATTCTGTCGAAAAGGTCCGGCTCTTAGGGAGCGGCACCGAGGCGGTAATGACCGCCATTCGGCTGGCGAGGGGCTACACCAAGAGGGATTTAATAATCAAGATGGCTGGTTGTTACCACGGCCACAGCGATTCACTGCTGGTTGCCGCAGGCTCCGGCTTGGCCGAAACCGGCAGACCTTCAAGTGCCGGTGTTCCAAAGTCAATTGCCAAACTGACCGTTGTGATACCGTATAATGATATCGATGCTGCGGAAACTGCCTTTCAGAAACACAAGGGGCAAATCGCAGCGGTCCTCGTTGAGCCGGTAGCTGCAAATATGGGCGTGGTGCCGCCAAGCGATGGTTACCTCGAGGCGCTTCGCAATTTATGCGACGCAGAAGAGGCGCTGCTTGTTTTCGACGAGGTGATAACCGGCTTTCGTATTGCCTATGGCGGAGCGCAGGAGCTTTTCGGTGTAAAAGCTGATATTACCTGTCTGGGCAAAATCATAGGCGGGGGCCTGCCTCTGGCGGCTTTGGGAGCCAGAGCTGATATTATGGATATGCTTGCACCGGCGGGGCCGGTCTACCAGGCAGGGACGCTGTCCGGCAACCCGATTGCAACCGCAGCAGCTAATGCAACGCTGGATATACTCGAAAAAGGCAATTGCTACGAGCAGCTCGAAGTCACTTCCGCACTGCTGGAAAAGGGCCTCTCTGAGATTGCCAAAGATGCCGGGGTGCCTATTATAATCAATCGTGTAGGCTCGATTATGAGCTGTTTCTTCACCGAGGGTAAAGTAAGAAATTTCGCCGATGTTCAGTCAACCAATATAAAACAATTCAAAAGATTCTTTGCAGAAATGTTAAAGCAGGGTATTTACATTGCCCCAAGCGCATACGAGGCAATGTTTATCTCGTTGGCCCACACAAAAGAGGATATCGAAAAGACCATCAAAGCTGCGCAAAAGGCCTGGTAAGCGTATAAAATTTAATTTTCGAATTTTATAACAAAACCTCCATTTCTCTTAAGCTTTATTCCTAATGGTTTTCCAGGTGTAATTGTGATATTTTGCATTTTGAATGAGCGATTATCCGTGCCATCGGTTATTAACATTCCTGTTTTAATACTCTCAAGAAAGGTGAGTTCAAGATTTATACTTTTTTCGATATCTTCACCATTTATACCTGCTAAATACCACGTATCTTTTGATTTCCGGGCAATAACCACGAGCTTTCCGGGGAATCCGTCTATAAAGCGGGTATCATCCCAATACGAAGGAATCTCTCTCATAAAGTCTTTAACATAATCCGGAACCGCTGCCATAGCTTCGGGCGTTTGGGCAAAGTGCTGTATGCCTGAGCAGAATATGACCGACAGCGCCAATTCAAAACCATTCGTTGTTATTCGTTTTATGTTGGGTACCTCGGAGAAACAAACCGGTGTAAAATCCATCGGGTCGAATACATTTCGTATAAACGGCGCCACGCAGGAATGAGTAGGTTCAAGGTTGGCATTGTTTTGTTCAAAAGTTACAAACTCAAACCCTCTTATCGCCTCGACAGTCAGCAGATTCGGATACGTTCGTTGCCATCCCCTCGGCAGTGTCGCCCCATGACAATTTACCACCAGGCCGAACTTGGCCGCATCTTCAAAAATATCCTGGTAATAAGCCATCATAGATTGACCGTCGCCGCCGAAAAAATCCACCTTTATACCTTTTATGCCCATTTCTCTTAGTTTGCCAAACTCTTTAACGCGGTTTTGGTGGGTTAGCAGCTTGCTTTTCGGATGATAAGGAACGGTATTCCAGTCTCCTGCCGAATTATACCACAGGATTAGTCCCACCCTTTTAGTCTTCGCATACTCAGCAAGTTCTTTAATTTTTTCATAGCCTATCTGTGTATCCCAGTTCGCATCAACCAGACAATATTCCCATGTCATATCAGCTGCGAAATCAATAAATCGCCTCTGCACATCATACACCACCGAATCATCCTTCAGTATAACCCAACTCCAGGAAGCTCTACCCGGTTTTACAAATGAAATGTCTTGAAGCTTTGCAGGATTGGCCAAATCGGTTCCTAATGTTGATTCTACTATTGTTTTCAAACTATCCCCGATGGCAATAATACGCCAGGGCGTGAACCACGGCAATGTCGACTCGGGGTTCAGCGGCCCGCCGGGATAGATTTCTGGCTCTTGTGGAAAGCCGATGAAAAACTCATTACCCACCGAATCTTGTTTTAGTCGACAGCCGCAATAATTCCTGTCAGGCGCAGTCTCACTAATTAGCATCCAGTACTTATCATAGTTAAATAGTGCCGGGAGAATCCACCCTGCATTATTGCGAGCAAGT
>CAZTWR010000118.1:0-2253 GCA_964618055.1 uncultured Pirellulales bacterium
AGGGTCGAGCACACAATCGCCGGCGTTGGAACTTACTGCTATAATTCTTTTCAGTAAATTTTCCGGCATCTGGCAGGGATGCCAGCCGGCACGTTCCTTGAATGTCCCGCACACACGCGGGTAGCCATTCCAGACATCATCCGGCATCTTACCTTCCGGATTGGCCCGCTTATCGCTATAGATTAATTGCCTGTCCGATGGAATCCGAACAGCATAATCATTAAAAGTAAAGTTCTTTTCGTCGTTGACAAAGTAAAGAATGTGCGTATGCGAGCGGGCAAATTTATTTTTCATTTGTTGGCCGAACGTATAGTGCCATATCACCCAGTTCCGCATAAAAAGCCCTGATTCGTCTGCCGTAACTTTCACATTTGCTGCATACTCATCGCCGATGGCTATATAAAACGAGCCGGCGGGCTTTAAAACTTTCTTGCAGACGGTCATCCACTCTTTCGTCCAGGCAATATAGTTTTCGCGTTTTTGTTTGTCGTTGTATTTATCGTATTTATAGCCGATATTGAAAGGCGGGTCCGCAAAAATCAAATCTGCGAATGGTTCCTTGACCTTGCCGAGTATTTCAATACAATCCCCGCAGATAATTTTACTGAGCAGTTTGTCCATACCCTCATTTTAGCGCACCTTGTAAGGATTGCAAGCGGGATTTGTTTTCCCCTGGTTAGCCCTGCCGCTCGCGGCAGGGGTTATTCTCAACCCAATTGTCAATAATCAATAATAAATTGGTTCTGGCGGTCTTCCTGCAAGGCTCTATTTGCCGAGCTTGACAGCTGTCCCGTAAACTAAAAGTTCAGCGGCACTTCCCACAACGCTCGTTGTCATATAGCGAACATTGATTATTGCATCCGCCCCCATCTGCCCAGCTGCGGCTATCATCCTATTAGTAGCTGTTGTACGAGCCTTTCCCATCATCTCTGTGTATTCAGTCAGTTCACCGCCAAGAATCAACCTGACTATGGCCGATAGGTCTTTGCCAAGCCATATAGCATATATCGTATGCCCCTGCACCAGACCGAGAATCTCACGTATCTCTTGGCCGGGCACTTCTGTAGAATTCAACAGCAAAACTCCTGTATCAGACTCGCCTTGCAGCGACCCATCTATTGATGTCTTGAATTTCCTTTGTTCGATAGCCAATGTAGCCAGAACCACAAGAATACCGCCCAGAAGGCAGAAGACCGCTATCCGCAGCCACCAGGGCACGACCGGGTCGTCGGCAACCATCACATGCCACGGCACGCCGGCAAATACTACAACGAACAGCCCTGACACAAACGCCAACGAACCAATTTGTCGAACTATTTTCATAGCTTTCTCCTTAATCTGTATTATAGAGTCACAAGCTTATCGCCTGCATCACGTTTAAGTCTATGATATTCTCTTATTTTATTGGCCAGCCACCGTGGCTGGTAACAGTTTTTTAACATTCAAATATGTTTACAAGTTCTATGTCATCACCTTCATTTTTTAGAAGACGCTCAAATTCTTTTCTGTTTTTATTATCTATGATAAATAGGTATTTGTGTTTTGCCTCTGTAGCCAAGAGTTTCTTGATGTCTTTTTGAATATTTGACCGCTGAACTCTTCCTAAAGTCTTTTTTTCTGACCGAAATGTTGTTTTGACCTCTGCTGCAACGAGCGTTTCTCCATCAGTTTTTTTGCCAACAGCGTCAATACCACTTCCATATTTCTCAGACAATTCCCAAGTGTGTACTTCATGATGTTTATCCGCAAGATAAAGGTGAGCAGCTCTTACAGCCAAGCTGTGTATATGCCCGTGAATATCACCAATCGCTGATTTTAATTTCTTAAAATACTTGATTTCATCTTTTAGTAGCTCAACTATTTCTTTCATTTCCACCTTTCATTCTATTGGCCAGGTGCCGTGGGTGTTGATTTGTCCGAGACCAATGTGGGGATTTTTCCAAGTTTCAATAGTTGAGACCTTATTGCCCCGGTAGTGCGTTTGTGTTCTTTTGCTATTTTACTTATATCCACCCCGGCATTAAATCTCTTGAGCAATAACTCAGATTCACTATCATCCCAAGGCATCCCTGATCTTTCAGGTAAGTTTCGCCTTCTTTTTTCATTCTGAGCGGTCTTTCTAAGAGCTTCAATGGCCTTGTGCAATGCCCTTATAACCTTAGGATTTTGATAGAGACTATCCTCAGCAAATACTTCTCCGGTAAAGGGATTGACCCCATCAGGGAGGGCATTGTTATGAATCGACACAAACAG
>CAZTWR010000118.1:2263-5859 GCA_964618055.1 uncultured Pirellulales bacterium
AATAACTTCCAACGCCTCAAGAGTTTTCATTTTAACCCTTTCTAAAACTTAAAAAGCAAGTTACTATTTTATTGGCCAGCCGCCATGGGCGTTGATTAACTTATGAAACTTCTTAGCATTAGCAACCCTTTTGGCACTTTTGTTGTTTCATCCACCATAACTTAAATTCGTGAGAAACTATTTTGTCATTTCTTTTAGGGTCGGTTAGTCGTCTTTTCTTTTCCGGAACAGCACAAAACATTGCTTCCCAGAGTTTTAAAGCAGCTTGACCACGAGGACTTTCCCTGACCCATTTCAAACTTGTTGTAAACCAGTTGCTCAATAGAGCGTAAGCATACCCAGGAAGCGGCAAGCTTGGTTCACGGAACCATTCGCATAATGCTTTGGATGCTCTTTGATTGAAACGCATGTTCTTTCTCCAATTGGCAGAGCTAACTTCAACATCTGTAAGAAGTTTTATGAGGCGACCGATGTGGACCAGTTCTGGCTTCTTGACTTTCAAGTCAAAACCATCGCCGACTCGCTCCCATTTTAATTTCTTAAACTTTTTCGTCATTATCGCCTCCTATTTTATTGGCCAGCCAGTGTGGTATATCATAAATTTTCTTCAAATGCCTTGCACAACCAGTTTACAATCTGTTTGAGATCATCTGCTGAATGAGGTACATGCCAACCAGTTAACCAGCCTTTCTGCCCTTGAAAATTATCCCGCGGTTTTACTTTAAAGCCTTGTTTTTTAAGAGCAGTTGCGTAATTAGAGCTTATACATAAATCAATGACAAGTTTCTCCTTCTGTACATAGATATAAACTCTGTCTTTGTCATCTCCGATCCAATATCCAAAGTAACGTGAGTTGCTGTTAAACTTTTCAGTTATGCCATGTATCTTTTTTTGAAGCTTTTCTCAAACCAGAGTAATAAGAGATGTAGGATAAGCCTGCAAAGTGCGATGCCAATGCGTCTTGGCAAGCAGGCCCTTTTTGGCACGAATAACGTATATAGCTCTTTTCCCACGCTGTCCTTTCATAATCACCTCCCATTTTATTGGCCAGCCGCGATCCATACGTCAAAGACTCTTTTTAACTCGTTGGCAAAGAAGATCTGATTATCTTCATCTGGTTTTTGCTTGCCAAGCTCTCTTGCTAACTCAAAGAATCCTGTGCCAGGATGTCCACTTTCCTTTTGTACTACTACCGCTGATAGCAGGGGCCTGCCAAGCTCATGCTCCTCCCTATTAATTTGATCTAAAGTATTTGCAAGCTTACTTCTCTCACCGGGATTAGCCATGTCAAGCTCTACGGCTTCGCCAACTTCACTGTAACTTATTGTATTGTTCTGCCTAGCAACTTGTATAAGCATCTCGCGAATCTGCCCTTTCATAGCTTTCTCCTATTTTATTGACCAGCCGCTGTTCAATTTCGGGCCTTTCTACACCCCGCATTTTACCCACCAAATCCGACATTGAAAACCCAAAAACAGTCTGTGGCCTTATGTCTGTAGTCCGAGTCGATTTGTGTCCATTTGTGTGAATTCGTGGCCAATTTTTCTTCGTGTCGGAGCCTGTCCGCCGTAGCTTTAGCGACGGCGGATGTTTGTTGTGTCTTTTCGCGGCTATCTAAATCTGCATCGATCTGCAGTAATCCGTGTCTAAAAAATTCGTGCCATTTGTCCTGAACTCTGCCGAAGGAATTCGCGTTTAATTTTTTGTTTTGAATTTCGTATTCTCGTCTTGGCGTAGGCCAAGCCGTAGCCAGATTGGTCATTTGAATTTGTTTAGAATTTAGGATTTCGTGCTTTGTATTTTTGATTGATTTTTTGTCTCTAAGAAGTCCCCCGCGGCGCTTGAGCGGGGCCAAATCAATCAAATGCGCAGGGGGGTGCAAAATTTTTGAATATTTTTGAATATTTTGTGTCAGTTTTTGAATGTTTTCACTCAGTTTTCGAATATTTTCGAACGTTTTCAAACGTTTTCGAACGTTTCTTACAAAAACTTGCGCATTTAATTGACAAAAATCTTGCCTAATTTAACATTCCCCGTCAATCTGGGCAATTTATGGCTTAGCCACCTGCGGCTCTGCCACAGGTACAACTTACCCCCCAAATTGGAAACTGGCCTAATGGTTTGTTAGCCGAAGTTGTAATGTTTTGTAACAGCTTCAGTTACGTGCCACGTGCACTCTAAGCCGTCGGGGAAAATGACAAGGTCACCCGGGCCGAAGCTTACTGAATCTGTGCCATCTGTGACTGTTACCTTGCCTTCAAGCAGAAGGCAGGTTTCTTTTTCTGTGTATTCCCAATTGAAGGTGCTGGGGTCACATTTCCAGATAGGCCAGCTCTTGCAGGTTGCTGCTTCGGCGTCCGAAGGCTTTTTGACGATGATGTCTTTAACATTAGGCATCTTGTTTTTGCTCCTTTGGTTATTTTTTATGGATTTAGCTTATTTTGCTCTTCTTTCGTTTGGCATCATTATACTTAAAAATCAGCGTTTTTGAATATACAATATGAATTTTTCTTAGAAGTTGCTATAAATTAATGGCAAACAGTCTTGTTTTTGCTTGGAGGCTATAGCGTTATGGAGCAAGAGCAGTTGAAGAAGTTCAGGGCCTGGTTTGATGATTATGTGGCTGGCTTTTATGGCAATGATGAGTTTATAAATGCCAATGTGAAGCTAAAAGAGGAACACAGCCGACGGGTTTGTGGAGAGATGTTGTATTTGGCTGAAGAGCTGGGCCTGGAAGGCAATCAAAAGTGTATTGCTGATGTGATAGCGCTGCTTCACGATGTTGGGCGGTTTGAGCAGTTTGTCAAATACCGAACATATAATGACCTCAGAAGTGTGAACCATTGCCTTTTAGGCTTAGAGGTTCTTCGCCGGAAGAAGGTGCTTGAGCAGGTGGACGGAAAGAGCAGGGAATTGATTGAAAAAGCGATTGAATATCACGGGCTAAGAGAACTGCCAGGCGATTTGGAAGGGGAATGTTTGCTGTTTTCGAAGTTGATACGGGACGCTGATAAGCTGGATGTGCTTTATGTCGTGACGGAATACTACAAGCAATACAGGGATAATCCGGGGGAATTTATGTTGGAGTTGGAATTTCCAGATGAGCCGGGATATTCTGCTGAGGTGGTCGAAGAGATTCTGTGTGGACGGCGCGTAGATTACAGTGAGTTGCGAACGCTAAATGATATGAAGCTTTGCCAGCTCGGATGGGTCTATGATGTGAATTTTACGGCAACGCTGAAGCGGGTAAAACAGCGCAGGTTTCTGGAAAAAATATTTGATTTTCTGCCGAAGACTGAAGATATTAACAAGCTGAGGGGAAAAATATTTGAGTACGTTGATTCGAGAATAAAGCAGGATGGGTAATGGTTGGTAATTGATAGGGATTTAGGAAGGGATTGTTATGGAGACGGTTTTGCAAACAAATATAGCAGGGCGGGAGCCGATGAGAGGTAAGGTTCGCGACATATACGATTTGGCCGATAAGCTGCTGATAGTTGCAACCGACAGAATAAGTGCCTTCGATGTGGTTATGGCCAATGGCATACCTTATAAAGGAATTGTTCTGACACAGATTTCAAAATTCTGGTTTGATT
>CAZTWR010000119.1:0-3627 GCA_964618055.1 uncultured Pirellulales bacterium
ACGGCGCCCAGAAGAGATAGTTTCACATCTCATCCCAGTTAGACAGCAAAACGACGCGTCTCACGGGACAGGTAGGGCAAGCATCCCACGGGGCAGGCGTTCCCCTTAGTAGGGCGGACTTGCGCAAATGGAGCGAAAAAGTTCTTGATTCATAATTGCCGATTCTTGTAACTCTAGGGAAGAAAAGGACTTAAAATTTTTTCAAAAATTCAGATTTTGCGCTGCGGCTACCCGCGCTTTTGATTGATGACGAGGCAGCAGGGTATCACTCTGCAGAAATTATTGAAATTCCATGCAGAACCTGTATAATTGCAAATCACACCGGCAACAGGGAAAACAACTGAGAGGAATGTAGGAGTATTACTTATGTATTGGCCATATGCGGACAAGCTGGATTGAATGATAAATTAAAAGGAGGTTATCAATGACTGCGATTGAAGTTGCGTCCTTTGCTGCAGCGATTGCTTCATTGGTTTTGGCTATTGTTGCTATTGTATTGTCAATCGTGTTCTACAAGATGTCTTCTGAACTATCCGAAAGCGCAAAGGAAGCGGCAAAGGATATTGGTGCGAGTGTGGAAAAACTCGAAAAACTATTTGATCGACTCTACGCAGATACATTTTCGATGATGAAGGATACTGTCTCGGACATGCGCAAACACGCTTGGGGTGAAGCCACCTCCGAAGCACCAAATGTCCTTGAAGAAGCAGAAAAAAAGGCAGAGGAAAAAATAGAAACGCTTCGCAAAAGAGTTGATGCTCAAGTCGCAGAGGTTCTCGCAAGTCAAACAACAACTGACGGACGAATTGGACAAATAAGGAGTGACTTAAAGCAACTTGTCAACAGGGCAATAGATGATTCAAGAAACGTTGAGCACGAAGCGAGAGAAGAAACACTTCGTGGACACATTATTGAAAGAATTAATAATATAAGAGAAATTAAAAAAAAGGTCTTGGCAGAAGATGTTGTGGAATTCCTTCGTGAACAATTTCCTGGGCCTGCTGTTGCCAATGAGTTGAGGCACATGAAAAACGAGGGATTGGTGTATTGGGAGGGGACCCTGAGCCGAGAAACAGAGGTGAATCTAGCGGTAGATCTCATACGTACTCCAAGGAAATCACAAAGGTAGAAATTATTTGAATTTAGAGAAAAGTCGTGTTTTCGGCATAAAAGCGGTATTCCTAAAGCCTTCCACTAACCTGAGCAATCCCCGCCCCATTTTACCGATTGCCGCCAGGCCGTTCTATTTACTTATTGTTTTTGCTCGTCTTCATGAGATGGTTTTTGTGAAAGTGTTTTTCCAAGCTCTCCTGTGAGTAAAGTGCTCTTAGGCCGTCTCCTATATAAGCGTTGATAAGGCGGCTGTTTGGGTTTCTCAACAAGCTCTTTATGTAATTTTGATAACATACCCGTCTGTAGGTTACTTGAGTGCAATAGCGTTTGTAGTATCCCAAACATAGGTTGGTCCTTACCCGTCTGGCTTTTCTTAAACAATTCAAGTTGTTTGAGTTGCATATACTGCTGAACTTGAGAGTGAAACTGTGTGGGTTTTTTCCGAATAGCTTCAATACGCTGTTTAATCTCTAACTTGGCTGACATGACTTTCTCGTAGTCTCTATCAAGAAATATAGCTTTATTTTCTTCAATGTCAAAAGGCACCTCTTCGCCAGCTTTTATAAGATGAATTACCGGTTTTTGTGCACAGTGGCGAATACCAAGTTCAAAGAAAACATTCGGCTCATAATACGTAAGGTCAGCAACTACCAAATCGGCCTCGAACATTTGTTCTATAATTTCTACCATCAATAAGCCCGTGTCTGGGTCGTCAGACCTCATTGGTTTTTCATAACCACAATCAGTTACAACAGGTTCGATAATATTATTTCTAACAAAATCAGCCCAATTTCTTTCTTCACTGTCAGGCTTGTCGATTGCACATATTATGAAACAAGTTTTTTTGTCGGCCATCATATCACCTTTCAAAAAAGCAATTCACCCTACCATTTTACCGCTTGGCTGTCAAGGCGTCACAAACCAAGCATTCCTTTCGAGGCACGGCAACTCTTTCGAACTAAGCTTATTCAGTGTTGTCATCGCCAAAGCGTTCTGGCGAGGCACCCATCCAAACGACATACTTTAGAAATATACAGCTCAAAACTGCATTCGTGAAAAAGTAGTTGACATTTCAGATTTTTAGCTCTATAATTGATTTATACATAGCAAGTTAACAAACGAGGAGGTAAAAATGAAGCGCTTTATTGTACTTGCCTTCTTTTGCCTGCTTCTGACAAGGAACTGTGCTGCGCTGGTTATAGTCGTTGATGCTAATGGTACAGGCGATTACCCTACAATTCAGGCGGCAATTAACGCAGCAAGCACCGGCGACATAGTTCAGCTTCAGCCAGGTACTTATACAGGGCCTGATAACAAAAACCTCGATTTTAATGGCAAAGCAATCACAGTCTGCAGTACAAACCCGTATGATTCGAACACAGTCGCTGCAACAGTCATTGATTGTCAGGCAAATAGCTCCAACCCGCATCGTGGGTTCAGGTTCCATTCTGGTGAAACAAACTCGTCGGTAGTATCCGGCCTGACAATTAAAAAAGGCTATGGGCCGAATGAGGATATCGATATAGGTGCAAAGTCATGTGGTGGGGCGATTTTCTGCGGGGGGGCCAGCCCGACGATTTCACACTGCAAGATATTGAACAACAGCGGGCAATTCGGCGGAGGTATCTTTGCCTATAATAGTAGTTTGAAAATCGAACACTGCTATATATCCGGCAACACTGTTTCGGTAACCGGCGGAGGTATCGGCTGCAGAAAAAGCGATGCATCCATAAGTCGCTGCAAGATAGTGAATAACAGTGCCGGATACGGAGGGGGCATCGCTATCCAAATTAATTATGCAAATATCGGCAACTGCATAATATGGAATAATTCGGCTACCTACCAAGGCGGCGGCATTTACTGTGCTGGTACAGATATAACTATCACTAATTGTACTATTGTTAACAACTCGTCCCAGTATGGAGGCGGAACCTATAGTCAAAATAGTGGGCCGGCAATTTCCAACAGTATATTTTGGGCCAATATCACCAACCCACAAATCTATGGAAGTTTCTTAGTTTCGTATAGCGACGTCCAGGATGGTTTTCCCGGAGAGGGTAATATCAGTACAGACCCCTGTTTTGTGAATCCCACAGGATATGACTACCACTTATCTGAAGATTCATTATGCATAAATAGCGGAGATCCCTGCTATAGTGGCGGAGTCGGGGATACAGATATTGATGGAGATTCACGAGTCATCAGGGGCCGAGTTGATATGGGCGCAGACGAGTTTCTCCCAGCCGACCTACCTATAATCTCATTCAGTCCTTTGGAGTTTGTTTTTTCAGTAATTGAAGGCGACCCGGCTCCAGAGGAACAAATTTTAAACGTTTCTAACGCCGGCGATGGAATCCTAAACTGGCATATAAACTGTGATTGCACCTGGCTTACTGTAGAGCCGAATGAAGGAAACTCCGCTGGAGAAGTAAATGAGGTAGTACTTAATATTGATGTAATCGGTTTGACCCCGGGGCGTTATGATTGTGTCCTTGAGATTTCAGATAGTAACGC
>CAZTWR010000119.1:3637-5839 GCA_964618055.1 uncultured Pirellulales bacterium
CGCCGACAACAATCCTCAAAATGTGGACGTGATGCTATATATAGGTGCTGTTACTCCATCTCCATTTTGGAAAAACCGTATTGTTTTTCCTGATGACCCATTCAAGAACCATGGCATTTCTGAGAACGACCCGGGTTGGTTAAAATTTACAATCCTTTTAGACCCATACGTCCCTGATACTGTATACTTCCAGGACAGTAAGGAATATGTTTTTCACTATGACTTCGCAACAGAACAACTTGACCCATTTATTGGGATGGGCAGACAAGACTATTATAATATTGCGCTGTACGAACAGGGACAGCAAGTAGTATTGGGTTCTGTGATTTTGCCCTCTATTCCGGAAATTCGGGAATATGGTATTCAAGTTATACGCTATGACCCCTACACGAAAGAAGAGATTCGCGATATTTTCAATACCGTCAAGGCAAATATCTCATCAGACCCTGATGTGCAGGCACTTTACTTTCCAACTTACGAACAGATGGAAATAGCCGAAACCAACCGTGATTGGTTTGCATCAGAGGGCATTATTGTCAGCTCTACCGCGCGATGGGCCCAGGGTAACGCCTGCTATAGCCAGGGTTGGGCCTTGGGCCAATTAAAGTATTTTGACGGTGACGATATTGAAGCTGCTTATACAGATGGTAATTTGTTGCCGGAAGATATACTTTTAACCGATGCTGTTCCTTCAGAAATACCTTACCTTTCAGGTATTATTACATTGTCCCCCTCAACACCGAGTTCGCATGTGGCTATTCTGGCACAGACTTTTGAGGTGCCTTTTGCTCATTTGGCTATTGCAGAAACTGCCAACAAGGCTCAACAACTTGTAGGTAAAACAATCTTTTTGTCTGTAAAAGAAGAAGGCGGCGTTTGTGTGGTAGGTTTAAAGAATTTAGAGGGATTGTTGACTCAAGAGCAGATGGACGAAATTCTGGCTACTAAAGCACCTCCACCATTGAATGTTTCACCGATGGCAAGTTACGGCCTAAACGGCGAGTCCACCGATGGACTCGTTCCTGCTGACATCCAGTATTTTGGCGGCAAGGCTGCTAATTTCGGAATTTTGCGAAGGGCCATACCCAATTATTGTCCAGTTGCGCTGGCGCTGTCATTTGACCTCTGGAACGAATTTTTGGATCAGCCCCTTACCCATAGCGATAGTGTTATCATCGACCCATTCGGATACGTGCTTTTCTGGGCAGATGGTCAACCGGGTCAGGGCCCAAGGCACGCGGATTTCAAACTCAGTAAAAGTGGTGAAGCCATAGGTCTCTTTGATATCGATGGGACAAGTTTAATAGATGGTTTCAGCTTCGCAGGGCAAACAGAAGATGTCTCCTGTGGTCGTTCTCCTGATGGCAATGATAACTGGGTTTTCTTCTATGGAGGTAACATCACCCCAAATGCTCCCAATCCTGGCAGCGGCAGCTCGGAGCAGGGATTGTTCATCAACGAGTTTATGGCCGACAACGATTCTGTAGTGGCCGATGAGTATGGTGAGTATGATGACTGGGTCGAGATATATAATGCAGGCCCGACAGCCATCGACCTCAGCGGTATGTATCTTACTGACGATCTGAACGACCCGACCAATTGGATGATTTCGGTTGGAATTAGCGGTAATACCCTTAGTGAAGAGATTGCTAATCGATTGGCAGGTTACACCTATCCGCCCTCTGATATTGCAGCATTGTCAACTGACCTCGCTGCTGTTCGCAACATTATTACCAATCCCAGAATTACGAGCTTCAGCCCACAGATGCAGAACGCGATTATTGCCGTGTTGCAGGACCCGAATTATGGATTCGACCCGAACAAGAATCTCCGGTTTAGAAGCTCAACGAATGTCGAAGACGCTGAACAGTTCACCGGTGCCGGCTTATACGACAGCTACAGCGGTTGTCTGGCGGATGATTTGGACGGTGATGACACCGGTCCCTGTGCCTGTGACCCGGATGAGGCTAATGAACGCGGCGTTTTCAGGGCGATTCGCAAGGTTTTTGCCAGCTTTTATAATGACAATGCCTTTCTCGAGAGGTTACGTCACGATGTCAACGAAAATGAGGTCGGAATGGCTATTCTGGTTCATCACTCTTTCCCTGATGAGATTGAGCTTTCCAATGGTGTGGCAACTTTAGAGAAAAAAGAATCCGATCCAAATAGTTATATTATTAATCTGGTTACACAAAAAGACGC
>CAZTWR010000120.1:0-5811 GCA_964618055.1 uncultured Pirellulales bacterium
TACCAACAGGCCTGGCCCGCAGACCGGATATCTTAAAGCCGTTATACTTGGCAGGATTATGTGAAGCCGTTACCTGCACCCCTCCACAGGTGCCGAAATGATTGACGGCAAAATAAATCTGCGGTGTATCAATCATTCCTATATCAATTACGTTAGCCCCGCAGCTGTTCATTCCTTCTATGAGGGCGCCGACTAAAGCTTTGCTATGTGTTCTCATATCGCGGCCGACGCACAGTGATTGAGAATTGGCCTGGCCTCGCTCGAAACCACTGAGCATAGACCGCAAAAACTGTGCTGTGGCATAGCCAATCTTCCACGCATCTTCTTCGTTGAGCTGGTCGGGATAAACGCCTCTTATATCATACGCCTTGAAAATTGCAGAGTCCATATACTATATTTCCTTAAATAGTTTAGACTTCTGCAATACTATACACCCCTGAAGTTCGGAATGTCAACAACGAATTGCAGGACGGTGGGATGGCTTTAACTGGTGTCGTATGTTCTTCGACGCTCAGGAAACCATTTTTGGGTTCGCAGACATATCCTGACCAACATCAACATAACCGGAACTTCTATAAGCACACCAACGACCGTTGCCAAAGCGGCTCCGGATGACAGACCAAATAACATTGTCGCAGTAGCTATCGCGACCTCGAAATGATTGGATGCTCCTATCATAGCTGACGGAGCTGCATCGCGATATTGAAGCTTCAAAATCTTCGAGATACCATAAGCTAACCAGAAGATAAAATTGGTCTGAATAAACAAAGGTATCGCTATCCACAGAATCGTCAGAGGATTAGAGAGAATAATATCCCCCTTGAATGAAAACAGCAAAACAAGAGTAACAAGCAAGGCGATTATTGTAATTGGTGTAAGAAAGTGTAGAAATTTCTGTTGGAACCAGTCTTTACCTTTGGCAGCAATAATCCATTTCCGAGAGATATATCCTGCCACAAGGGGTAAAGCAACGTATATGGCTATCGATAAAAGCAGCGCCTGCCAGGGGACAGGAAGCCGACCAACTCCCAGCAGGAAGCCGCCGAGAGGGCCATAAAGAACCAGCATGGTCAGGGAATTAATAGCTACCATTACCAAAGTATGGCCATCATTACCCTTCGCAAGATAACCCCATACCAGGACCATAGCGGTACAAGGAGCGATACCTAAAAGGATACAGCCAGCCAGATAGCTACGCCATAAAGGTACTTCAAGCATCCTGACTCCTTCGACTTCGATAACTTTTCCTGCTCCATAGGCAGCACCAACAGGCAGCTCAAGCCCAAAAGGCATTCTGAGCCGGTCAACCGCTTCAGGGCCTATCAGAGTATAAAAAACTGTTCCGAGGAAAAACGATGCGATGACGTACATTGTAAACGGCTTGATTGCCCAGTTGACAAATAGGGTCAGGCCGACGGGCTTGATGCTTTTACCGGCTTTGAGAACCTCGGCAAAGTCAATCTTTACCATAATCGGATACATCATAAAGAACAGACACACCGCTATTGGAATAGAGACAATGGGGGCGTTGCCAACGTAAATCGCCATACCGTCAAGAAACCTGGCTACTGCGGGTGCAGCCTTGCCCAAAACTATGCCGACTATAATGCAGAGCAAAACCCACACCGTCAGGTACTTTTCAAAAACACTTAGGCCTTTTACATTTTTCGTTGTATATGTTTTTTCCGCCATTGCTTTAACTGCTGTTAGTCATCCAACTATGCCGCGAGTTTCCCTCACAATAACTGCTGGCTTTTTGCATTCGGTTTTCCGGTTCACCGCAAAACGCCAGACTACAATGCGCTGAGCAGTTTCTCACTGTCTTTTGCCTGTTGTTTCAAACAGGTGGTAACACACGAAAAGAAATCGAGAATGCAGGGTGTCTTGAGTTTGTAGATAACCTTGAGCCCCTCTTTGCGATGCTCCAGCACGCCGGCGTTAACCATTACCGAAAGATGCCGTGAGACATTCGACCTTTCAGAGCCGACGAATTCGGCGATATCACAGACGCATCGCTCACCATCTTTTAGAAAATCGATAATCGCAATCCGCAAGGGATGTGCTATCGCCTTTGCAATCTCAGCCTGCTTTTCAAATAACAGCTGCTTCTTCTTAGTTAACATTGTCCAACTCCTATTAAGTTACTGTATGGTTATATACTCACATAGTAATATATAGTTTAAATAAAGTCAAAAATTTTTTCTGGGATGGGGTTTTTAAGACGTTAGCTGGAAAGTTAATATTTTTTTCTGAATCTTGCGGCGGGGATATTGAGAAGCTTGCGATACTTTGCAATGGTTCTTCTGGCCAGATTTTCAATACCGATTTGAGCTAATTTCTTGCGTATCTGGTCGTCGCTTAAGGGCTTGGTTTTATCCTCGGCGTCTATAATCTGCTGGAGTTTGGCCCTTATGGCTTCCCAGCTATGTTCCTGGCCTTTGGTGTCTTCGGTGCCGCCGCTAAAGAATTTTCGCAGCGGCAATATCCCCCAGTAGCACTGGATATATTTGCCGGCGACGGCACGGGAAACAGTAGCCAGATGCACGCCGATATCATCGGCGACTTTCGACATCGGCAGCGGCTTAAGATATAGCTGGCCCTTTTCGAAAAACTCACGCTGGAATTTGACCACCGACCTTGCAACTCTGAGCAATGTATTCTTTCGCTGCTCGATTGCATCTATAACCCATTGAGCGGAGCGGATATTATTTTGCAAAAACTTCTTTGTTTTTTCATTAACACCGACATCTTTTGCCATTTTTGTATAGTAGCTACTTACTCTCAAGGCCGGTAAATCAGAATCAGCCAGTTGCACAGAATAGTCGGTTGAATCATCCAGGGATTGCATTATTACATCGGCGGTAATAGGATGGTTGCGGACACTTGCGATTTGCAGACCAGGCGAGATGTCGAGCTTGCTCATACGCTCAATGGCCTGATTGATTTCCTCAACGCTGCAATTCATTTTCTTGGCGATATCGGGCAGGTGGTTCTCAAGCAACTCGTCCATATGCTCAGCAACCAGCCGGGCTTCAAAGCTCATATCTTCACTGCTTTGTGCCATTTGGATAAGCAGGCATTCGGCCGGGTTGCGTGCACCGACGCCTGGGGGTTCCAACTTTTGCACAAGCTGCAGAGCCTGTTTCAAATCGTCGAGGGTAAAATCGGCTTTATCTTTGTTGTATAACTGCTCCAGTCTTACGGCCAGATACCCTTTTTCGTCGATATAATCTATGATGATACTGCCGGCTTTTTTTACTCCGTCCTCGGCCTCGACTAACTGCCATTGCCCGGTTAAGTGTTCGTGCAGCGATTGAGGTGGCGCAGCAGTATTCTTTATTGCCTCAAGTTTTCTATCGGCTTCGTCAAGACCGGTGCGTCGGCGGAAGAACTCGCCCCGGCTCATATAGTCTTGGTAATCATCGCCAAGACTGTCAAGGCGTTCAAAGTCCCGAACTTTATTGTTGTCAGTGTCAACAACTAAATCTTTTTCGCCAATATCATCCTGAGACTGCCGGTCAACAGGGTTGGCATCATCCGGATTTGACGATCCCTCTATTTCCAAAACAGGATTGCTGTTGAGCTCCTGTTCGATTCTCTCCTGAAGGGCAAGGATTGGAAGCTGGAGAATCTCCATTGATTGAATCATACGCGGAGCCAGCACCATCCGCTGCTCCATCCGCATATCACCCCGCATCTCCAGCTTCATAAAAACTCCCGAAAAACTCTATTCAGCCTTCTGATTTCCTGTTTATCAACTCTTATTATACCATAAATCCGTTGGTAGATTTAGGTAATATTTGGGGGGGGCAATGCAAAACTTTTAGAGAAATGGGAATTACTGTAATTGCTGTCTGCCGGTTATAGCGTCAGTGAGCATTTTACCGCTTGCATATTCAATAGTGCTGCCGGTAGGCAGTCCCCTTGCCAAGCGGGTGATTTTCACGCCGGCATTTTTAAGCAGCGAGCTTATATAAAGCGATGTGCCGTCGCCGGCCATATTGGGATTGGTCGCCATTATTACTTCTTTTACATTGCCGCTGCGCACCCTTTTGACGAGCTGCTCGATAGTCAAATCGCCTGGCTCGACCCCTTCCAGAGGTGCGATGTGGCCGCCGAGAACATGATAGACCCACCTGCAGGTGCCTGTTTTCTCAAGGGCTATTACATCTTTTGGCTGTTCGACAACGCAAATCAGTTCTGTATCTCTGCGCTTATCGGAGCAGATTTGACAAACTTTACCCTCCGAGAGATTGTAGCAGATTTCGCAGCGTTTGATTTTGTTTTTGACATCGCTGATGGCCTTGGCGAGTTTCATAGCTTCAACTGGTTCAGCTTTTAGTATATAAAAAGCAAGCCGTTCCGCCGTTTTAGGCCCAACCCCCGGCAGCTTACCAAACTCCTCAATAAGCTTGTTCAAACTTTCAGTATAAATGCCACCCATAATCACTCATAGGCTATCCCCAAGCGCCATAAGGTGTCCCCGAGGGACTGCGCTTGAGGCTGCCACCCATTTCGTAACGTACGTTGGAGCAAAATAATCAATTTAGTCTTCTTCGATTCCGGTTATTGTTGCGTCGAGTCCCATCAGGATGGTTTTTACCGCCGGGTCGTTAATCAATTCGTTTCTCCTTTGGCCGGTGGTTTTGCTTCTTTTCTCCGCCGATAGGCGTCCTGTGGAGATGCTCGATATTCGTTGCTGGTTGCTGGATGCTTGATGCTGGATACTTGATTCTTCCGCCTTCGCTGAAGCTACGGCGGACAAGCGATGCTCGTTGCTTGATGTTTGTTGCTTGTTGGCGGGTTCAGTCTTCGGGCCTATCGGCTCTTTTTTTTTAACAGTAGTCGTTGAACGGCCTTGCAGTTGCGACATAAGCTCATCGACATTCAGGAAGTGCTCGCTTAAGGCAAATCGCAGCAGCGAAGCATCTAAAAGTGCCCTGGGTGTGTCGCTGTTTTTGAGTGACCATCGCAACTTTTCAAGTGTGGTTATATTGTAAACAAGGGCGGCGACATCGAATTTTTCAGCTAACCGGCCAGCCTGTTGCCGTTGTTCAGCGGTCAAAACCAGAAGTTCGCTTTCGGTCCCTGCGCTCTTTATCACCATCAAATCTCGCATATAATCGATTAGCGAATCGATGAGCTGCACCTCGCCCAGACCTGCGTTGATTAAATCTTCCGTTGCAGCAAGTGTTCCAGCGGCGTCGCTGTCGCCGATTTTGGCAATGAGATTACAGATTTTTTCGCTGTTGGGACAGCCGAGAAACTCCTCAAGTAGCTCAGCAGTCAGAGGTTCGATGCCGGTGCTTATTAATCTATCCAGCAAACTCAAGCCATCTCTCATTGAGCCGTTTGCCATTTTTGCCAGGGGTAAAATTAAATCCTCTTCGTATTTTATTTTTTCCTGTTCGAGTATGAATTTGAGCTGGCTGGCGATAAGGTTAGGATTTATATTGCTAAAATCGAATCTCTGACACCTGGACTGAATTGTGGGGATGACTTTGTTCGGCTCGGTGGTTGCGAAAATGAACTTAACGTGACTGGGCGGCTCTTCCAGTATTTTCAAAAGTGCGTTAAATGCTGACGTGCTGAGCATGTGAACTTCGTCGATAATATAGATTTTGAACCTTGCCCGCGCAGGCCGATAAATTGCATTCTCACGCAGTCTGCGGACTTCCTCGACACTGTTATTCGACGCACCGTCAATCTCGATGACATCGATATCTTCGCCGAGATTGACTGCGACGCAGCTTTCGCACTTGCAGCACGGCTCTGTGGTTGGAGCGTCAACGGCAAGGCAGTTGAGAGATT
>CAZTWR010000121.1:0-5761 GCA_964618055.1 uncultured Pirellulales bacterium
CACGGGGCACCACTGGGCAATTATCTATTCTTTTTTTATCTTTTCAATTTTCGTTTTTCCTTTGGAGTAAGCAGGGCCTTTTTCTGTTGTTCTCTTTTGCCTTTATCTCTTTTTCCCTTATCGCCCATATCTGTATCTCCTTGCTCACATTAGATTATCAAACCACAATCCCGCAATTCCCGTCAATTAAATTCGTATCCCGTATCTGGCATCTCGTATCTCGCATCGAGTATCCAGCATCTAGTATCGAGAATCAAGATGTACTACAAATTATATTCCTTTATTTTTCTATATAGTGTTCTTTCACCGATGCCGAGGATTTTGGCCGCTTTTTCGCGGTTGTTACCGGTTTGGGCTAATGTGTCAATAATTGCCTGCTTTTCCAGCTCATTCAATGACAGGCCGCCTAAATCCCCAGCCGCCCTGCTGCCGGCAGCCAATCGATGCACCTGATGTATCTCAGGAGGAATATCAGCCACATCAAGCTCCTCATGGTCGCACATTACAACCAACGTCCTGATACAGTTTCTAAGCTGGCGAATGTTGCCCGGCCAATCATAGCTTATAAGAATCATCATAGCCGCCTCTGTTATGCCGGTAACCGATGAGCCGGTCTCTGCTGCCGCCTCTTTGAGAAAGAATTCGGTCAATAACGGTATATCTTCTGCTCTGTCACGCAGGGCCGGCAATACAATATTGACCCCCTTGATTCTAAAATACAAATCCTGCCTGAATCTCTTCTTTTCTATAAGTTCTGTCAAATCATGGTTTGTTGCGCTGATGACACGGACGTCCACTACAATTTGCTTATTCGAACCCACCGGTATGATAATACCATCTTCGAGAAAACGCAGCAGTTTCGCCTGCATAGCAAGGGGCATATCACCTATTTCATCCAGAAACAGCGTCCCTTTGTCAGCTATCTCGAACAACCCTTTTCTATCGCTGGCTGCGCCGGTAAACGCACCTTTGACATGCCCGAACAATTCGCTCTCGAGCAAAGTTACACTAAGGCCGGCACAATTTACCGGCTTAAATGGCTTGTCCCGCCGAGCCGAATTGTTGTGAATCGCTCTTGCCAATAGCTCCTTGCCTGTCCCGGACTGACCTTCGATTAAGACTGATATATTCGTTGGCGCCACACGCCGCAATACCTCAAATATACCCTCCATTGTCGGATTTTTACCCCACACACCCTCAAACTTAAATTCCTCCTTGTCTGCTTTGCCACTTTCTGTATCACGTCGAATTGCTCTCGAAGCCTTTTGGCACGCTTGTTTCACAAGTGTGCGAAGCTGGTCAATATCAATCGGCTTGACGAGATAATCGTATGCACCTCGCCTTATGGCTTCCTTACAGGTATCAATAGTTGCATAGGCGGTTATTAAAATGACTTCCGTTTTGCCATTTCGCTTTTTGGCTTCTTCGAGGACGGCCAGCCCATCAATATCGCCGTCCAATTTCAAATCCGTAACAACAACATCGACTTTTTTGTTGCGCACAATCTCCAATGCATCTTTACCACTATAGACAGTAATTGCCTTTGCGCATAACTTCTCAAGCGCTTCAGCGATTCCATCCGCGTGCTCATGCTCATCGTCAACAACCAGGATGACGCTATCGTTCTCTCCCAAATTGACGCCTCAATCAGCCTTTCTCGGCAACAAGTGGTAATTCTATCGTAAATAACGTTCCTTTCCCAGGCTCGCTATTAACAGCTATTGTACCGTTATGTGCCTCGACTATCTTTTTTACCGTCGGCAAACCCAATCCGCTTCCCCGTGGCCGGGATGAATAGTAAGCATCGAAAATATTAGGCAGTTTATCAGAGGCGATGCCACTGCCGGTATCGCTAATTTGAATCACGGCATCTTCTTCTCGCCTGTCAGTTCTTACTATCAACTCCCCACCATCTTTCATAGCCTGCTGGGCGTTGATAAAAAGGTTCAGTATCACTTGTTTTAACATATCTGCATCAACTTTGCAAACAAGCGGCTCGCTATAAAATCTCTGCCGAATGGTTATTAAGTGGCTGTGAGCCTGAGGTGAATAAAAATCCACCATATCACTGATAAGCTCGTTGACATCAACATCTGCCAGTTGCAATTCGGTCCTGTCAATATAACGCAAAAAGCCGTCGAGAATCTGTTCCAGTCTGTTGGTTTCCTCTTGAATCACAGCTATTTTCCTGAGCGCCCTTCTGAATCTTCGGTCGCCCCTTTCTGAGTCTATCTTGCCGGATTCGGCAGAATTCGAACCCTCTAACTCCTCAGCTGTCAGTTTCAAATTGATTTTGATAGTAGAAAGGGGATTTTTAATCTCATGAGCAAGCTCGCCGGTCAACTTACTTAACTCTTCAAGCTGTTTGAAATGTTCGTTTTTACCTCTTTGAATTTTATAGAGCTTTTTGCGCAGAAAAAAAACAATAACCAGGACAACAGCCAACAAAGCAACAACAAAACCAGCTACAAATTGATGCATTTATTTTTCCCTCTCACACTTTAATCTTACGGATTAGACTATAAGCACCGCAAAACATTCTGACCTGCCCCCCCTGACCAATACTATTGTTTTTTGCTGCTGGCTTCTGTTTTTTCTGCCTTGTTCAGCTCAGCAAGAGCGGCTTTGCGGGAAAGTTTGAATCTGCCTTGGTCATCAATCGCCAATAATTTCACTGGTATCAAATCACCTGCCTTGCATACCTCATCGACGTTCTTGACGAAGCCATCGCTTAGTTCACTAATATGGCACAGCCCTTCCACTCCAGGTGTGATTTCAACAAATACTCCAAAGTCTTTCACGGACACCACTTTTGATTGCTCATATATCCGCCCCACTTGCGGCGGCTGGGTAATCGATTCGATAATCTCCTTGGCCTTGAAATGCCCATCGCCGCCGAGGCAACTTATGTAAATAGTCCCGTCCTCTTCGATTTCGATCTTTGTGTCGGTCTGTTCCTGAATACTTTTAATCATCTTGCCGCCCGGCCCAATTACTTTGCCGATAAACTCAGGGTCAATTTCGATACTTATCAGCTTCGGTGCATACACGCTTAATTCAGGCCTGGGTTCACTAATGGCTTTGGCCATAATCTCTAAAATTTCCAGCCGAGCTGCTTTTGCCCGCTCTAACGCTTTGACCATAATATTATGCGCCAGCCCTTCGGCTTTAACATCGAGTTGCATTGCCGTAATACCGTCAGCGGTACCAGCAACCTTGAAATCCATATCACCGAAATGGTCTTCCTCGCCAAGGATATCGGTCAGCAATTCATACCGGCCGTTTGCGTCACTCACCATCCCGATTGATATGCCGGCGACCGGTTTGCTGATTGGAACCCCCGCATCCATTAGAGCCAGTGTCCCCCCACAAACCGAAGCCATCGAGCTGGAACCATTCGACTCCGTAATATCAGATACGACCCTGACGGTATATGCAAATTCCTCTTCTGGCGGCCTTACTGGCCCCAGTGCCCGTTCTGCAAGCGCACCATGACCGATTTCTCGTCGACCGGGACCACGGATCGGCCGTACCTCACCAACGGAAAATGGTGGAAAATTGTAGTGGAGCGTAAAACTTTGAGTGTATTCATCCAATAAACCATCTATAATCTGAGCATCCCTGATGGTGCCAAGGGTTACACTCGCCACTGCCTGTGTCTCTCCGCGGGTAAATAATGCTGAACCGTGTGTCCGCGGCAGAATGCCCACTTCACAAACAATTGGGCGAATATCATCGTAGCCCCTGCCATCAGGTCGCCTGCCATCTAACAATAATTTGCGAGCAACCTGGCCCTCTATTTTTTCGAGGATTCGTTTGAGCATCGCCTTGTTACATTTTGGTTCAGCGCCATCCACAGCTTCGCAGTATTCGGCGCCGACCTGTTCAAATAATTCTTCAACAGCGGTATTGCGCTCCCGCTTGTTTGGTATTTGCTTAAGCTCGTATAGTTTATCTGCTATCTGTGAATGGATTTGCGAATGGACCTCCTCGTCCATTTCCATAAGTGGAATTTCCTTCTCAACACCAGCCTTTTCGCAGAGCTCCTCAATCATTTCACAAACTTCGACAACTGTTCTTTGTGCTGTTGCAACTGCATCAGCAATAACCTCTTCCTGCAATTCCTTCGCATCGACCTCAATCATATTTAACGCTTCCTTATGTCCGCCAAGAAGCAGGTTCAGGTCGCTCACACTCAATTGCTTATGCGTGGGATTGACCACAAATTCCCCATCGACTCTACCCAGTCTGCAGGCACCAGTCGGCCCTAAGAATGGAATTTTGCTTATCGTAAGCGCTGCACTGGCACCTATCATTGCCAGAACATCAGGGTCATTTACATTGTCAGCGCTCAAAACGTTTGCCACAACCTGCACTTCCTGGAAATATCCCTCGGGAAACAATGGCCGAATCGGTCTGTCAATCATTCTTGCTGTCAAAATTTCTTTCGTGCTTGGCCTGCCCTCGCGTTTAATAAATCCTCCCGGGAATTTGCCTGCCGCACTGTGCTTCTCCCGATATTCAACGCTCAGCGGGAAAAAATCAATGTCCTCGGACCTCGGAGGTGCTGTTACCGCAGCAACAAGAACAACAGTGTCGCCATATTGAACTACAACTGCTCCGTCTGCTTGTTTAGCAACTTTGCCGGTTTCGATGGATAATAGTTTCCCCCCGATTTGTCTTTCCACTCTACATACATCAAACATATACTACCCTCATTATGAGCGCAAAAGCCACAAGTTACTCGTGCATTTGGGCTCTTATACCTTTTCATTTTCTCAAGCCGAGCCGGGATATAATTTCCTGATAACGCTTGACGTCTTTTTTACTTATGTATTTAAGCAATGCCGACCTCGTCCCGACCATTTTCAGCAAACCACGCCTGGATGCATGGTCTTTGCGATGAATCTTAAGGTGCTCGGTAAGGTCGTTAATCCTTTTCGTCAACAGCGCAATCTGAACCTCGGGTGAGCCGGTATCCTCATCGTGTGTCTTAAAATCGCTGATAACTTTCTCTTTTTCCTGCGCTGTTAGCATCTTTTGAACAAATCCTTTCCTAAATACTTAATTGATAATTCAATAACCATTTAGAGCACCTGTGTGCCCTTCAAATAATCTCACAGAATATCATAAAAACACAAAAACGGTATTATACCCCCCTATATTATATTTGCAAGCCTTTTCTACTGCAAAGTTTAACTAAGACAAGACCTGCTATAACCAATAAAAAAAGGATGGCTCGATTCCGATTTTTCCAAAAAATGACGTTTTTCTTAAAAAAATTAAGAGGGCACATCTTAAGAAATGAAAAGGGTCAGCTTCTTCCAGCAAGGAAGTATGTATGTCACAAGCAAAGTTAATGGCCGATTACGGTTGTGATATCCTAAACACGGGTAACAATAGGGCTATTGCAATAGTTCCGATAATACCACCATTATAATGGGATATATAGATGCTCCTTTGATGCGTTTGCGGGTTTCGGCTGCTACTCGCTATTCTCGCTGTCTGTTGTTTGGGCTGTTCTCAACACCTCCTCGATTGATATTATTCCCGCCTTTACCTTTTCGATACCATCTAAGTGAAGAGGAACCATTCCATTTTGCAGCGCTTTGGTTCGCAATTTCTTAAGACTCGCCCGTCCATTAATCATTTCCCTGATTTCCTCGTCAGGCACAAACAGCTCATGTATAGCAATTCGGCCGGCATACCCGGTGTTCCGGCATTTTTTACAACCTACACCACGGTAAAATTTCTCAACCTC
>CAZTWR010000122.1:0-5758 GCA_964618055.1 uncultured Pirellulales bacterium
GTCGAAGCGGCGATGAGTGGAGCGGTTATCTTTAAGGGCAGAGACGGCTGCTTTCGAGATTTGGCAAGCATACACGGAACATACCGTAAGGTTACCGAAACAATACCGGCTGTGCAGCTTATAGGTAAATTTTTGAAAGAACATAACATAGACAATTGTTTATGGTTGCTGGACAGTCCGGTTTCGAATAGCGGGCGCCTAAAAACACTAATCGGCGAACTAACGCAGAAAAATGAGTGGAACTGGGAGATTGAACTTTTATTCAGTCCCGATGCCAAACTGATAAAAACTGACTTAACAGTAGCCAGCAGTGACAGCGTTGTGCTCGATGGCTGCAAGAGTTGGGTCAATCTGGCCCGGGCTATTATCGAAGAAAAGCTCCCCGGAGCCTGTCTGGTAGATTTGTCATAATACGGCCAGGAGACTAAGTTTTGAAGGGCATTCAGTTCATTGGCTGCAAAAAGAGCCAAACGGTGGAGGCGAATTTCTAAAAAGGAGACGGCCGTGGGCCTAAGTGAGCCCACGGCCAACCAATGTTGCATACAAGCCCCCCCTCCTATCTCCGACTTGTATGAGGTATTACGTGTTAACAGCTAAGGTGTATTAAAATCAACCTCCCTGCTGCTTAGCCATCGGCTTGACGCCTATCATCAAGTTTTTGTTTCAAAAAAGCTCTCACACGCCGGGCGGCATCCTTGCCAAAATCGAGGCATTTGTGCATCCTAACGTTAAAAGATTGTGCGAATTCGTCCGATTTTAACACTGAATATGCAAAGCCTTTTTCAGAAAGCTGGCAGGCTTGTTCATCAGATACAGGTGCCAAGCAATAGATTGCAGTTGCAAAGCCGGCAAAATAAACTACCAGCAAAAATATAAATCTGCTTCTCCAAGCCCCCATTAAGCCCCCTCCTTAAAAAGGCTTTTTTATCGGCCGTTTTCCTTGCCAGACTCTCACATTTGCCTTCATTAAAAACTTAAGATAAAAAACCGCAGTTGCCAAATAGAAAATACCAAAAAATACAAAACCGCCAGAGGCGGATAAAATTGGGTTTGATTGGGTTTGTTTTTCCATCGTCAAAAGGCCTGATTTATTGTCATAATTATTTGTGGAATAGAAGGTTAAATTCAATTTTGGCCTTTCGGAAATTGGGTTTGTTTCGCATAATCGTTCAATGTTGATTGAACGGAATTCAACATTCGTATCTCGTGAAGCGTGAAGCGTATCTCGAATATAGTATCTTGCATCTCGTGTCTCGCGAAAAAATTAGGATACCAAGTGGGGTATCCCACTGTTGGACGTTCCCCTTAGTAGGGCGGACATGCGCGTTTGGGGCGAAAAATCGAGTATTTTTCGAAGGCAATAAATTCGTAACTATTTATACGGAGAGAAGTAAAAAAATTTTAAAATTAACCGTTTTTGGTGTGGGAGTATCTACACAAATGATTGATTTTTTACCTAAGTTGCTGTTGCTGCCGGAGGCCGCCCCAGTTAGATAGTAAACAACACATCTCACGGGGCAGGCAAGGAAGCAGCACTCGGGGATCTACGCTGTGCTCCGAGGGGTGGGGTAAAGTGTGACAATTAGGTAAAATGGGAAGGGTTATTGAATTTAGAATTGAGAATGTAGAATTTAGAATTTGAAGGTTGAAGGGGGTAACGGCGCTGGTGTAGAGCCAAACGTTCGAAAATATTCGAAAACGTTCAAAAACGTTTGAAAACTGTATAGAAACGTTCGAAAACTGAGTGGAAATATTCGAAAACTGTATAGAAACGTTTGAAAAAATTTGACAATTTTTTCCGTATTGGGTCGTGCGTATCGCGTATTGCGTCAGAGGAATTTTTAGGCGCAGATGGCTAGGCCACAAGTTGCCCAGATTAACAGGGAGTTTTGTACAGAGATATAAGTATATTAGTGTATGCGTATATACTCATGGACTATTTAAATGCTAATGATTTGGGGAGTGCAATGATTGTGACTGAGAAAAGCATGGTCAGCAAGGCATGCTTGTTTAGCAAGTGAAGGGAGGATATAATAGCTTTGGTGAGAAAGAGTCAGATAACATTTCTGGTAGGGAATCAGATATGAAATGGTACTGTTGTAAGATTTTTCTGGCGCTATGGTTTATGGCGGTGGCAACACCTTATGGATGCTCAAGAAAGGAGAGAAACGAGTCAACTGAACCACCGTCAGAAGAAAGGATAGCGCAAACGAACAAGGTACGCAAGGAGCTCGGAATCCGAGAGATTAAAGACGATTGGATTTTCGAAGAGCGGGAATCTGGCGCTGAACGCTGGAAGGACAACGGGGGCTATAGGCTTAAAAGCGTGAAGTATGACGACGAGTATGAGGAAATTTTATGGGAAATAGACTATTACTACAGCGGGCGCAGTTTTCAGAACCCTGCCGTTGCTGATGGCACCTCCAAGGAGTCTTTGGCGTTCCATTATAACTACCGCAAGAGGGACTTTATGGTTTTTGTCGTAAGTGATGACGAAAAGATTCTATCTCTGGTTGAAGGGTGGTACGACTTTATAAGCAAGGCGGAGTGGGGCAACGCTAGACAAAGGAACGAAGAAACTATTCGGGTCGCAGAGAAGATACTAAAAATGTGGGGACTGCAACGACTGTGAATATGAGAAAAGTCATCTTCAAAGCATAACGGACTGGTTATTGGTAATCGGTGAGGAGGGAAACACTCTGGGTCGCAGATAAAGGAGTTCTGGGGTCTGCCCCCTTCGACTACGCTCAGGGTTAAAAGCTGCGCTTCGAGGGGTGGGTGGGGTAAAATTTTGAAGTTCAGGAAAGTCGAGTCCGATTCAATGCAGAACGATCAGGTTCAGCCGCAGCTATTCGCCGTTGCCTGCATCTGGCTTGTTAGGCCGTTGTTATATAGTATATATTTCGTTGGCGTGACATGAACTATCCTATTGAAGACAAATATTCAAGTTGTTCCTGGGCAATCTTGATGCGGGTCTTTTGTTGGGGATGTCCATCTGCAAGATACAGATAATGCTCCCACTCGGTCTTCGCATTCTGTATATTCTTCTTTGCGCCAAAGAGCTTAACAGAAAGGTGAAGCATAACGGCTAGTTCGTAGAATTCATCAATTAATGTACGATATGCTTCTGATACGTATGAGGGTGCTTGCTTAAGATCTAAAATGCTCATGTGTTGAATTGGTGTATTTCTGTTTCCCTTACCGACAATTGTTTCCATGAGCTCACCTGTTCTATGGTAGCGTGATGGAATGCCGCGCATAAAGAAAGCCGCAGTAACCGGTATACCAAGGTTTGCGGTTTCTTCTATTGCTCTTATGATAAAACCAGGGCCCCTAATCTTCTCTGTTGCTTTCACAAAATCATGCAGTGATGGCTCTTTAGGTTTTCCTCCAAGATAAGCTTTCAACATTTTTCTAAGACTTGACATAATCAACAACTCCTATGCCATTCTCTCAACTGCTTCTCTTCCCGTACTGATAACCCACTCTACAGTGACATCGATATCATCTAGGAATGGCTTGCCTATTTCCAAATCCATCAACTCCTTCTTGATTTGCACTATTCTTTGCTCAGATCTGGGATGGTCCGTAGTAAGTGGAATCGCATCGTCTCCACAGAGTATTTCGGCCGAATACGTTATGACGCTGTCTATAGCAAAGAAAAACAACGGCGCAGTTGCGGCATTTGAAGCCTTCATAAACTTTAATGCGTAGTTATCATCAGCCTTGGGAGGAAGATCAAGCGGGATTAGACAAAGCAACAATCGTGCTGCAAGCAAATCAGCAGCGAACTCTTGCTGATGATGCTTATTAAAGAAGCGAACTGCACCATATGGTGTTTCCAGCATACGGGTTAATCCCGCTTCTAAATCGCCATTCGCGATATGAGCAATCTCGTGAGCTATTACAAATCTCTCGCATTCACGACACAAATTAACTAGCATGACAGTCCTCAAGCCACCCGCGACGGGAATACGACCAGCTGGTACTATGGTACCGTAGTTCAGATAGCTTTGTAGACAATCTGCAAACATTGCGATGGCCTTATCTTGATCAAGCTTATGCTTTGGCCAGGATTTACCGGTTATCAGATCGTGCTTCTGAACACACAGAGCCTGGAGTTTTGTAATGCGCCAAAGGAAATCAAAAACACCCGTGTTTATCAGTGCTAATGCTCCACCTTTAATCGGGAGTACCTAAGCATTTAGCGATCCAGTTGGGAATTCTCCAACAAAAACAGACATAGGCAAGACGATTTGCATGACCTCCAATCCCCGCTCCAACTCTTTACATAGACCTTGTATTTGTTCGTTGAATCCTGATATGTGATCCTTATTATGTGTTTTGTTTTCTCTCCATTCCCTAGCAAAACGTTTTGATAGCAACTCGCCAGCGGCGCCCTCCTGCCTACCGCTTGCCATGATTTCCTTCGCTATCTCTTTACGATGAACGTCCGAGACAGGACTGCGACTAGGTTGAGAAATGCCATGTTGTCTGAGAAACTGAATGTACCGCTTTTTAAGAGCACGTGGGTTTATTCTTTTCTTCATCAATCGTGGCCTTTGGTATAGAAAAGGTGAATGTCAACCCTGTATTTGTGCTACCCTCAGCTGATAATGCCGAGACTAAGGATATCTTGCCAGAGCACGAAACGGACAGCGAAAAAGATATGCTTTCCATTGTAACACCCTTATGCTTTGTCGGCAGATCAGATAGGACCTCAAGAATGGATGCGAGGCAACAAGATATGCTCTTCTTTAGGGCTGATGTTTCAAAATCAACTGTCTTAAACACGCCCTTCTTTAAGATAGTCTCAATTGGAGGTCGCGCAGATTTGTATTCGGTAGTCTGCTTCTCACTATCTACTATAACACTGATCTTTTTATTATTCATAAATCATCTCGCTTAAGTGTCCATAACCTGTTGTGGTACCTAATATAATAATATATACCACTTTTTGTCAGGGCAATATTATCGCCGGTTATGGGTGTAGAGTAAAGCAAAAACTGGGTCCCCTGTTCTTGGCCCCCGGCCTAAGACATGCTGGGGCAGGCAAGGAAGCAGCACTCGGGGATCTGCGCTACGCTACGAGGGGCTAAATAATATGGATTCCCGTTTTCACGGGAATGACAAACCCCGTCATACAAGATGACGGGGCTAACCTAAGACTTCTTTTAATGTTTTGCAGACAATTGCGACTTCGTCTTTGGTCAGGTTATTATAGAACGGCAAGGCGATGGTCCTTTCTGCGACGGATTCGGTAACGGGAAAATCACCTTCTTTATATCCGAATTGCTCAGCCATAAACGGCTGCAGATGCACAGGTGAAAAATAGTTGGCTACCTGAATGCCTTTGGCTTTCATTGCTTCGAGAATCTTATTACGCTGCTCTAAAGTGAAGCTCTTTGCAAGCTGAACAACGAATACGAACCAACTCACATCGCAGCCGGCTGATTCGGTGGGGACTATCAGCCGGTCATCACTGATGAGCATTTGCTGATACCATTTTGCGACCTGTTTGCGTTTGGCTTTGATTTCGTCGATTCTGGAAAGCTGAACAATGCCGAGCGCACAATTGATGTCACTGATGCGGTAATTATAACCCAGCCGTTCGTGGCTTAACCAACTATCACCCTTGCCCCTACCCTGATTGCGGAGCGAAACGCAGATATCGGCTAAATCATCGTCGTCCGTCAAAATCATTCCGCCCTCGCCGGTGGTGATTTGCTTATTCGGATAAAATGCAAATACGCTCATT
>CAZTWR010000123.1:0-5706 GCA_964618055.1 uncultured Pirellulales bacterium
TTCGGCTTTCAAATGGCTGTTATAGAATTTGCCCGAAATGTCTGCATGCTTGAAGAAGCCAACAGTACCGAGATTCAGCCCAATTGCCCCGAACCGGTAATTGATATTTTGCCGGAGCAGAAGAAAGTAGAAGGCCTCGGTGGAAATATGCGACTCGGCGGACGTGATATAGAACTAAAGCCCCAAACGTTAGCATGGAAACTTTTTGGCAAGGCAAATACCGTTAGAATGCGATTTAGACATCGTTACGAGGTTGACCCGCGATATATCGAACGGCTTGAAAAAGCAGGTCTGGTTTTTTCCGGGAAAGCTCCTAATCAGCCTATTATGCAAATCCTCGAAATTCTGTCCCATCCGTACTTTTGTGCTACTCAGGCGCATCCCTGCCTTACTTCTCGCCCATTAAGGCCTCACCCTATGTTTGTAGGACTTGTTGCAGCGGCAATGCAAAAACGTTACCCCCGCGAAAAACTGCCCGGTTGTATAGAAGCTGCCCAAAATGTATGTGCTCGAGACAGTTAATCTGTATGTGGTAGAGGTGTAGGTCCCTTATGTATCTCCAGCTCTCTTTTGAGTTCCATTATTTCCATTTTGAGTTGCCCGATTTCCGTCTGGAGCTTCTTGTTTTCCTTACGCAGTGCTTGATTTTCTTCAAGAACGTCACCCAAAATGCCATCAAGCTGATATTTAGCAGGCTGTTTTACTTTAACCTTTTTCGCCTTCTTTGCCTCCTCACATTGTTCAAGTAGCTCCTTTTGCTTTTCGATTTCATCTCTGAGCTGCTTCGACTGTTTTTTTAGTTGCTTGTTTTCGATGGCTATCAGCCTGCTCTTTTTTATATCTATTTGGTTCTCTTCCTCACAGCCTGCGGTGAACACGACCCCTGCAATTGCTAAAAAGATTACTTTTATAGTCATTCTTTTCATTTTCTTTCATCCTTTAAAATAAAGTTTTGAATCTATGGTTCGGGATTTTTAATTATTTCGGAATTTCGAAAATACACTTTTTTATTCAAAAAGCACTTTCAGTTTTTCTTTATCAGCCGGGTTGATTTGGCTTTGGTTTGTCCACACAGCCAAATCCAGACTTTTTCTACAGGAGCAATCTTCGCGAATAAGTTTGTTATCACTTTGCAGTACAGCTTTGATAAGTTTTAAACAATTTTCTGTTGCCGTTTGCAGATTTGCAGTAATCTCTTTAAGAAGTGCCTGCTTATCTTTTTGCTCTTCGTGGCCTCGCCAGCAGTCATAATCGCTCGGCAATGCAATCAGGGCGTAGCAGATTTGTGCTTCTCTGGCCAATTTTGCCTCCGGCATAGCTGTCATACCAATCAAGTCACCGCCCCACATTTGGTGCATTAGCGATTCAGCCCGTGTGGAAAATTGCGGGCCCTCCATACAAACATAGGTGCCCCTTGAATGTGTCTTTATATCGATTGTCTTAGCTGCATCCATAAGGTTCTTTCGAAGTCGTCCGCAAACTGGCTCAGTCATCTCGCAGTGCACCGCTCCAAACCCGCCGAAAAAGCTGCTTTGCCGTTTGAACGTTTTATCGATGAACTGGTCAACGACCACCAGCTCTCCCGGGCTGATTTCCTCACGAAGCGAACCCACCGCTCCGCTCGATATCAACGTATGGACACCAAGCTTTTTCAATGCAAAAATGTTGGCTAAAAACGGAACCTCGCTTGGTGAAAGTTTATGCCCCTTTCCGTGTCGATTGAGAAATGCAATTTTGTTTAGGCCTAATTTGCCGACTAAAATGGCTGTGCTCGGCTTGCCGAACGGCGTTTCGATGTCGCAGAATTCTCCATCAATTATATGCTCACCCAGCGCATCACCCAGCCCCGTGCCGCCTATTATACCGATTAATTCTTCTGCCATTATTCTATCTCCTCGGATTAACAGCGGCTATAATAATGTCTTTGCTTTTTGTTTACAATTGTTTTGTAGCGGTTGTAACCGGATTTAGTATAATTTATCACTATGAGTTTGGCCAAAGATATAAAGCAGAAAGCTTTTCGATTGGGTTTCGACTTGGCCGGTATAACGGACGCCTCCCCTTTAAGCAACGACCAGTTCGAATTATTCACCGACTGGCTCGCCCTCGGCTACGCAGGCCGAATGGACTATATGCAAGATAACCTCGACAAACGCACAAACCCCGCCAAACTATTAAAAAATGCTCAATCAATAATATGCCTCGGCTTAAACTACACTCCAACAAAAGCCCCAAAAAAAACAACCTTTGCAGACCCGATGGGCACAGTAGCAAACTACGCTCAGTATGAAGACTATCACCCGTTTATAAAAAAGCGATTGCGCAAACTAACTGATTTTATAGCTTCCTCCGCCGGCACCGGCTTTAACTTCAAAATTTGTGTTGACTCAGCTCCTTTGGCTGAGAGAGCACTGGCCGCCCGTGCTGGCCTCGGCTTCATCGGCAAAAATCATATGCTTATCAACCCCGAACTTGGAGCGCAGATTCTCCTCGGAGAAATAGTAACGAGTCTAAAACTGCAAACCGATGAGCCAATTAAGGCTGATTGCTCGAACTGCAATAGGTGCCTGACCGCCTGCCCAACAGGCGCCTTAAGACCCGATGGCCGCTTCGACGCCAGTAAGTGCATCAGCTATTTGACAATAGAATACAAAGGCGAGATACCAGCTAATTTGGCCCAGAAGATTGGCGACCATCTTTTCGGCTGTGATGAATGTGTCCTCGCCTGTCCTTATCAAACGGATGCCCCCGTGTGTAAAAACAAGCAATTCAAGTTTTATAATGACAGAGCAAAACTTAATCTGAATGAAATCTTGAATATGAGTGAAGATGACTTCGAGGCCAAATTTGCCGATTCTGCAATTAAACGCCTAACCCTCCAGCTTCTAAAAAGAAACGCCCAAATCTGCCTCAACAATATAACCCGCTAACCTTTGCCGGAGAACCGTTTATTTCTCCGGTGGAATAAGGGCATTCAAAAGGAAGTCTCTCCAGACTTTTTTGTGTGCATCGTAGACACCGAAGGTCGAGCAGAACTCCCAGTAGTGGAAGCTAAAGCCGCGTTCCATAGCCGATTTTGCAATAAATTCGGTCCAGCGGGCACGGCTGTCACTGTCCGCCTTTTCGTAAGTACCAAATTCGCCAAGGTTAATAGGCCTGTTATGCTCCTTACCCCACGCTGCTGCTTTATCGAAAGCTTCGATAACGGCCCGTTTCTCTTCATCTGTCCCCGTCCATGTTGTGCCCAGCCATGGTTTTGCTCTTTCTCCAAACCACTCGGCGCCCTGATGTGTAAATTCCAATGGCGTATAATAGTGAACTGTTACAATAATATTTTGGTCTTCTTTGGGAAGCTCGAGTCTTCTAAGCAAATTAATGACATTATCCTCAGCTGAACCTATTACGACAGTTCTGTGCGGGTTTGATTTGCGAACAACAGCCAGAGTCTTTTTAAGCGTTTCATTCCATAAACGTGATAATTTATTGTCCGGCTCATTCAACAGCTCGAATACCACCGAATCCGGATAGTCCTTATAACGCTCTGCAATCTGCTCCCAGAGAGCATACAAACGCTCTTGATGTTTGCCCGGCTCATCCATTATCTCAAGATAGTGATGAACATTTATCATCACATACAAGTCTCTTTTAATCGCATTTTCTACCGCCCAGTCCACTCTCTCGAAGAAAGCGGTATTAATAGTGTAAGGCGGTTCCTTTAGTGCGTGGTTAGACCAGCGAATGGGAATACGAACAGAATCAAAGCCAGCGTCCTTTATCAGCTGGAAATACTCTTCTCTCAATCTCACGCCCCACATACCTTCTCTTGGTGCATCAAGTGCATTGCCCAGATTTATCCCTCTGCCGAGACGCTTATTTTGCTCGAATGGGTCCGGCGAGCTCTTTTTCACAACAGCTTCTTTTGAACCTTCAGCCGCAGCACAGCTTGAAGCAATTAACAAAAAATACCCCACCGTAACATATAATGATACTTTTTTAACTTTGAACATAACTTTTCTCCTTAAATCAAGGTTTAGAACAACCAACATTTTCAATATTAGCATATACAGAGCATCAGTGTAAAGCACACAGTTTATTCTTCCTTCGTAATACTACGTCCGTGAGGGCGTAGATGGAAGTACCCGACAAAGTCGGGCGGGCTTTGCCCGCTCCAGTAAATGCCACGTCCGTAAGGGCGTGGAAATTTACTTATCAACAAGTTCTTTTTAAACATTTGATAATTTGTATTGGGAATTTGTTTGTAATTTGGTGCTTGTTTATTGGAATTTTTCCTCTTGTCTCCTGCCCACCTGTTCTACTTTCTCCGCCTTCAGCAGATGCCCTCCGCCAGCTTGCCCTGTGGGTACTGTGCAGTCCACGTCTAAAAAATTCGTGTCAATTCGTAGTTAATTTTTCTTCGTGTATTCGCGACCCACAGAAAAATCAATCATTTGCGCAGGGGGGTGGAAAATTTTTGAATATTTTCGAATGTTTTCAAACGTTTTCGCCTGTGCTGTGCAAACGTTTCTTACAAAGACTTGCGCATTTGATTGACAAAAATCTCCCCCATTTTAATGCCGGAGATTCGCACGAGAGTCATGAATTGGATTAGGGTGCAAGAAATGCGTCCGTTTCGCAGGAGGGCACCTCAGTACCCTCGTATGTATCGGTGTTCTGCAGGGTGAATATATCGTCTTCCGAAACGCCGATACTACGCGCTTTTAGGAATTTGACACTGCCATCGTTAAACAAAGCGTTTTGGCCACGATGGTTATGGTTGATACTGTTGAGAATTAATAGGTCTATGTTTGGTTCGAGCTTGAATGGCTTGGAATAGTCATTAGGCAGCCGTTCAAAAAGTGGATTCAAATCTGATATTAACACTTTTTGCCCGCTTAGGCTTTTCTCCCCGGCTTTGCGGCATCTTATTCGGAAGCTGTAGGTTACGTATTTTCTGGAGGGGAAATCGTTATAGTTTTGCACTTGTGAGGGGTCTAACTGCAGTGCTCGGCCCTGTCTCCTGCCGGGGCAGACAAAGTCGGCTGGATTAACATAACCACCTTTCGGCAAAAGCCATATATGTCGAGTATTAGAATGATTCTCTTTGCCCTGATAGCCCACCTTCCACCAGGGGGCACCCATTGCAGTTGTAACAGTCGGCAGTTTGCCATCGTGGTCGGAGCTGTAGGAATTTATGCCCTCTCCGATCCGCAACAATTGCATCTGGCAGGCATGCTGCCGGGACTTTTGACGGGCGAGGTTCAAAGGAGCGATTAAGACCCCTGCGACGAACACTATCACTGCTGCGGCTGCTACCATTTCGCCTAAGTTCTTCCAGAACCGTCTCTTATCGGTAACACTTTTGGCCTGTTCGCTGGCAAGTAATTGCTTGAGCCGAAGCTGGCTTGAACGTGAAAGATTGTTTAATCGCCAAATCGTACCCTCTGCTAAATCATCCGGGCAGGACTCAGATTCCAGGCTATTAAGCGGTGAAAGTGCCTTTTTGAGCTTTGAGTGAATTTCGGCGGCTTGCTCGTTTGAGGCTATCAACTGCTCGGCTTCGGCAGTTGCTTCTTCGATAGTTAAACCTAAGCAGTAGTCAAATAATAGCTGCTTTTGCTGGTTGTTTAGCACAGTCATTTAGTTTTTCTGCTCCCAAGTGCTGCTTTCCAATCTTTTGCAAACCGGGCAACGGCCGTATGGAGTCGG
>CAZTWR010000124.1:0-5682 GCA_964618055.1 uncultured Pirellulales bacterium
CCGTAACCCGCGCCGGCTCATCGTATCGTGGTATCCATTCGAAGTAGCGTCTTGCCAATCGCTGTGCCTCTTCGTGCTTTACCGCCCCTACAATAATCAGCGTCACATTACTCGGCACATAATAACGCGTCCAGAAATCCCGCAGTTCCTGCACCGATGCCGCACGAAGATGCGGTATCTTTCCTATTGGCGGCCAGCGATACGGATGGACCTTAAAGACCTCCGCCAATAGCTTCTCATACAAAGTCCCGTAGGGCTGATTCAGTCCCATTCGGCGTTCTTCCTCAACCACTTTGCGTTCAGTATCGAACGACTCCTGGTCAATCTTCAGAAACGTCATTCGCTCCGCCTCCAGCCAAAGTGCCAGCTCAAGCTCCTCTGCCGGCAGCGTCTCGAGATATACCGTCCTGTCGAATCCGGTATAGCCGTTTGTTGTCCCGCCAACGCGCCGAATATAGGCGAAGTGGTCTGTCGGCCCGAGTTTGTCCGTCCCGCGAAACATCATATGCTCGAACATATGAGCAAACCCTTGCCGCTCCGCCTGCTCATCTTTCGACCCGACGTGATACCACAACTGAACTGCCACTATCGGGCAGGAAAAATCCTCTAACGTTATAACGTCCAGCCCGTTCTCAAGTTCGATTCGCTGATAATCGAACCGCCCCGTTTCCTTCCTGCACCCCATCCCGCCGAAAACCAGTGCCACCACCAGAACCGCAGATAAAACCCAAACTCTCTTATGCTTGCTTTTCCAGTTCATTCATATATTCCTTTTGTTATTACTTCGATATTCCTTATCGTCATTCCGAGCGTAGCCGAGGAATCTATTGGAACTAACCCCGCCTTTGCCGGACTCAACCGGCGAGATACGAGATATTGGCTACGAGCCATGACCTCCCAAACCACACAGCCGTCCAGATGGCTTACGCCACATCAAAACTTCCTCTCTTTCTGAGACATAAAGATTTTTTCACAGAAGTGCTCCCTGATCGACGACGTGCAGCACAACCAACCAAGAAACGTCAGCGCAGCATAAATTGCAAACTCCCACTCTCTCTTAGAGTGTGGCTGAGCAATTGTGAGCAAACCGAAGGCGAGCATCCAGAGACCCCAAAAGGCCAAAGCGAATTTCAAATAGCCATGCTTGACCTTCGATAGTTTAAGTATTAGCCAGACAACAAAAACACCGGCACCGGTGCCAACAACTATCCCCACCATGTTTGCTGTCTTTGGCCACTCGAGCATCTCAAAGCTCTCGGGACCGAAAGCTCTAACCAGAAAGTAGAAAACCAAGCCAATAATCAGAACGTGCCCGATTATGTAACCTGGCCGTTTCAGCATAACTTTTGTCTCTTCAGAAAGTATTGTGTGTAGTTGTTTATATTCATCCTTTGGAAATCTTCTGCATAATAACTTTTTGATTACTTCCATTTGTCAACCTCCAATGCCCCACACCCAAAGCCGCAATTATCTTCCACTAAATACTGTCCACTATACGCTGCCCGCTGTACGCTCTTTTACCATTTTACCCACAAACTCAAAAACCCGCAACCTCTTTTGTCATTCCTGCGAAAGCAGGAATCCATATTTGTTTAGCCTCTCGTAGCGTAGCGAAGATCCTCGCATGCCTGCCCCAGCATGTTGTAGGCAGGGGTTTGTTGGCGGGGACCCATCTTCCATTCTACGTAATACTAAAGTTCCTCATTGCGGCTTCCGGAAACAACAACCTTGTCCCCTCAATTCGTAACGAGTATCAAGTATCCAGTATCCGTCTTTTGTTTTTCGTGTCTTTGCATTTTTTATTTTTGCTCTGTCATTTTGCTTTTTGCATTTTGATTTTTAATTTCTCTTCTCCTCACGGCCTCCGCTACCACCGCTCTCAAAAATATCTAGTGGATTGTCATCCCGTGCTTGCCTGCCCAGTCACCCACGCCGGCCAAGAGCCGTATGGAGCGGAAGATATCCGACTCGCCGATGTCGAGGAACGTGAAAGTGTTCCTCTGACACTATGATACCCTAAAGTGAAAAATTTGACAACTTCGAGTAATCTCCGTAAACTACTACTTGCCCTGATAGTTGTGGCATAAACATCAAATGAAGGATTGGGCGCGTGAACAGTTGACCAAAAGTTTTCGACAGCCAATAAACCAACCATTCAAAGGAGCGACAAAATGAAGCTGGGAAAAAAGTCGTTATTTTCAATTCTGTTCCTCGGACAGGTATTTTTAATATCTTTTGTTCAAGCAATGGCTCAGCCGGACAATTCAGATATAATCAAACCAGGCCGTGAACGCTTGTTGATGGACCTCGGCTGGCGATTTGCCTTGGGACATGCTTTTGTTGCGGAAAAAGATTTTAACTATGGCACTGGCTATTTTTCTTATTTCGCCAAAACAGGTTACGGAGATGGCCCTGCTGCCGGCGATTTCGACGACCGCGCATGGCGAATCGTCAATCTGCCACACGATTGGGCCGTGGAACTGCCCTTCAACAGCAAAGGTGGTCACAGTCACGGCTATAGAGCCATCGGAAGACCTTTCCCGGAAAATAGCGTGGGATGGTATCGGAAAAAGTTTTTTATCCCCAAATCCGACCTTGGCCGTCGAATAGTTATTGAATTCGACGGTGTTCATCGCGACTCGACACTATTTATTAACAACTTCTATATTGGCACCGAGCACTGCGGTTACAGCAGCTTTCAATACGATATCACCGATTACCTCAATTATGGCGGCGATAATATAATTGTGGTTAGGGTCGATGTAACTATGGAAGAAGGCTGGTTCTATGAAGGAGCTGGAATATATCGCCATGTCTGGCTTACAAAAACACCGCCCCTGCACGTTGCCCAATATGGCACTTTCGTCACTTCCGAAATAGGCAAAAATTCAGCTACAATTACCGCTGATACGACTGTTATCAATGAAGGTGAAAAAAAAGCTGTCTTTGAAATCCTTCAAACCATAAATGATCCCACTGGTAAACCGGTTGCAAAAGCGAAATTAAAAAAGCTCACACTCAAACCCGGCCAAACAAAAGAATATCGCTGCACTATGAAAATCAAAAATCCCAATCTCTGGTCCCTCGAATCACCCTCTCTTTATAAACTGAACACTTCTCTGCGCTCGAAAGACAGGATAATTGATAATTACCAGACCACCTTTGGCATTCGCTCTGTCCGTTTCGACCCGAATGAAGGCTTTTTCCTCAACGGCAAAAATGTAAAACTAAAAGGCACAAACAACCATCAGGACCACGCCGGAGTTGGTGTAGCCGTCCCCGATGCTCTGCAGGAGTTCCGGATAGCCAGGCTAAAATCTATGGGGTCTAATGCCTATCGTTGTTCGCATAATCCACCTACACCCGAATTGTTGGATGCCTGTGACCGCCTCGGTATGCTCGTATTGGATGAAAACCGTTTAATGGGCTCATCGCCCGAGCATTTCCAGCAGCTCGAGCGATTGATACTGCGCGACCGAAACCATCCCTGTGTGATTGCCTGGTCGTTGGGAAATGAAGAATGGGCCATAGAAGGAAACATCAAAGGCGCTCGCATCGCTTCGACTATGCAGACATTCGCCAAGCGTCTTGACCCAACACGACGCATTACCGTCGCCATCAGCGGCGGATGGGGCTCCGGAATCTCTACCGTCATCGATGTAATGGGATATAATTATATCAGACACGGAAGTGTCGATAGACAGCATGCCAAATTCCCCAATCAGCCCGGCATCGGCACCGAAGAAACCATCGGCTCTGGAACGCGCGGAATATACGAAGATGACAAACCCAATGGCCATCTGGCCGCAATAGCGCGAAAACCGGGCGGGGTCAGCGTTGCAACAGGATTGAAATTCTACGACTCCAGACCGTTTATTGCCGGATTATTTTACTGGACGGGCTTCGACTATCGGGGCGAGCCGAACCCTTTAGGCTGGCCGCAGGTCAGTTCACAATACGGCATCCTCGATACCTGCGGTTTTCCAAAAGACTCCTTCTACTACCTCAAATCTTGGTGGACTGATGAACCAGTGCTGCATCTTTTACCGCACTGGAACCTCAAAGGCAAACAAGGCCAGCCTATCAATATCTGGGCATACACCAATTGCGAAGAAGTAGAGCTATTCCTCAATGGTAAGAGCCTTGGCCGAAAACCTGTCCAGAAATTCTCTCACGTAGAATGGGATGCAGCCTATGAGCCGGGAACACTTTTAGCAAGAGGTTATGTAAAAGGCAAAGAGGTAATAACCGAAAAAGTCGAAACAACCGGCGAACCCGCCGCTGTACGATTAATTCCCGACCGCTCTTCCATTAAAGCCGATGGCCGGGATGTATCGGTTATAACCGTTCAGGTTGAAGATGATAAAGGACGAGTTGTCCCTGTAGCCGATAATGAGATAACGTTTAATCTTAAAGGACCCGGCAGAATTTTAGGCGTTGGCAATGGTGACCCGGCAAGCCACGAACCAGACCAGTTTCTCGATACGATAAAAATTGAAAAAATCAACGGTCTAAAAATGTCCTTTACCCCCACTAAGCAGGACTTCCCCGAAGCAGCTTATGACTTCGATGATTCAAACTGGCCTGCCTTTAAACAGACCGACCAAGTAAATAAGCCGATGAAGGATACCTTGATTATCATTCGTGGTTCATTTCAATTGCCAGCCGTTACTGATAATACTGCCGTTACTTTATTTACCAAAAGCATCTGTAATAAGCAGACTATCTACGTTAACGGCCATTTAATAGCAGCCGACATTAAACGCAACGCCCCGAATCAGGATTTCAAATTAGCTCACGATATCCTAAAAGCCGGTAAAAATGTCTATACCGCCGTCGGGACCCCCTTTGTGAAAACGCATCAATGGGAAGAGCTCAATATCGACCCGGGAGTGGTTCAGATTTTCACCCCCGCCGAGACTTGGAAACGCAAAGTCTTCAATGGCCTGGCGCAAATCATCGTCCAGTCCGCTCAAAACCCGGCCGAAATAACTCTGACCGCAACCTCCCCGGGATTGAAACCTGCAGCTATAAAAATCAAAACTCAATAAACATTTAAACCCGTTGCTTGTCCTGCCTCCGGTTCGGATACTGTTTTTTACTCCGTTAGAATAAAACTTTCTAACGGGGTTTACTTCGTTCCTTGTAGGACTGCGTAATCCTTGTACATTTCCTCGTTGCGGCCTCCGGCAGCACTTCACAAATCAAAACCACTGCCCTGCCAGTGGCATATTTAGCCCCTTGCATTGCAGGGATTCATCCGGCGGGTTATTAACTATTTTCCTCGAATCGGTTGTTTTAAAAAGTCAAGCACAATCGCCCTTCATGACTCCTTTACACTATTGTGCCTATTGGCCCAGTAATGCTTAAAGTCCACGTATGCCTTACAGCTCAGCCGGAGATTGCTCCTGTATGAGAGATTGCCCACCAGGGCGATCAGCGGTTCGCGGTATTGCCACAAGTTGCACCACACCCTGCGCAGAATGCGCGACATTGAATAGAAGTCACGGTCGCAGGAGATCATTTCCTGTAGGATACCGTCCAGAGATAATTGCTTATACCGAGCTACCGGGAAGGTTAGCGTGTAGTATTTCCAGTCTTCCGGGAACCTATCGAGGGCGATGTGACCCTGCGATGTCATCTGGTCCCACAGGCGCGTGCCGGGCAGGGGAGTCAAAAACA
>CAZTWR010000125.1:0-5636 GCA_964618055.1 uncultured Pirellulales bacterium
TATTGACCAGAGAGAGGTATTTTGTTGTCAACAGCCATCGCCCCAACAGATGCCAGAGGATTTTGCTGGATTGATACATTATCACCATAGGACAGCCGACCGCTGCGAGTTGCAAAGTGACGCTGCCACTGGCTACAATTGCAAAATCGGTGGTGCGGGCAGTTTCACTAACCGAGCCGATAGTGTATTTGCACTGGAAACCGGGGATTTGAGCGGCTTTGAGGGTTTTTTGCCTCTCGGTGTCCACGGCTATAGTGGTGAAAGTGGCGTTAGGATATTTTTGCTTCAGGCGGGTCGCTATTGTCTGCATCGGGACCCAGAGTGCATCTATCTCAGCGACTCGCGAGCCGGGCATAATAGCAAAATGGGCGTTTTTGGGATTGAAATCAATGTATTTTTTCTTGTAATGGGTCAAAGGAGGATTTAATTCATCGAGCATAGGATTGCCCACAAAGGCGGTATCGAGGCCTCTTTGGCTGAACCATTTTTGCTCGAAAGGTAGTATGCAGCAGAGCTTATCACAGTATTTTCGCAGTTTATGAATGCGCCAGCCGGCCCAGCTCCATAATTGAGGGGCGACGTAAAAAAGGGTTTTAATGTTTGCTTTTTTTGCAGCTTTTGCGACGTGGAAGTTGAAGGAGGGAGAATCGCAGACAATAACTAAATCAACCTTATTGCTTTTCAGGAAACGAGTTATGCGCCTTAGGAGCTTGTAATAATAGCCGATGTAACTGAAGGCCTTATACATCATCGCAGCTCTGGTGATTGTAGTTTCGAGCAGTTTGCAACCTGCGGCGGCCATTTTTGGGCCTCCTACGCCGACAAATTCGATGTCGTAAGTGCTTTGTTTTAAGGCGGTTATAAGGGCTGCGCAGTGAGCGTCGGCACTTGGCTCGGCGGCGCTTATAAAGATGCGACTCGTGCTGTCTTTTTCGGGCATAACTTGAGTATTATCAGGATTTGACGGATTTGGACAAGAGTTTGTCGGGTGTATTACGGTAAATTTTGCGTAATATCTCCAATCGAAGGTGCCTTAAGATAGGGAGCTTGGTTCGACAGGCTCACCATTTTAGGTAAGATGGGCAAAAGAGGATAGAACCAATCCCTTTTCGAATGGGATAAAATGCGCAGGTTCGTGACAGAGGCGTTTGAAAATATTCTAAACGAGTTGAAAACTATATAGAAATATTCAGAAACTGTATAGAAACATTCAAAAGTATTTGAAAATATTCAAATTTTTTACACCCCCCTGCGCATTTGATTGAATTTTTGCGAAGAGGCAAAAATCAATCAAAAATCCGAAATGCAAAGTACAAAATTCGGAACAAATTCGAATCACTGAAATACGAAATTCAAAATCTCTTTTGCCAGCCGTGGAGCAAGCTGACGGTGGGTCTTGACAGGACGACAAAATTAGAGTTAGACTGGTTCGACAAGCTTACCATTGAGTGATTGTGAGTGAAAATAAATTCGTATCTCGTATCTGGCATTTCGTATCTCGTTGGTTGAGGTCTGTGGCTACGCAGGGCCGGTGAGATTGACGTTATGCGGAAACTGAATAATACATAGTTAGGTAAGAATGAATTTTGGGGTAACGCGGAAGAAGCAGGAAGAACTTGAGGCAAGGATGGCGGCGCTGGGGCTGCGTGAAGCGGACCTGCAGGAAAAATATATTCGTTCATCAGGTCCCGGCGGACAAAACGTAAATAAGACGGCCAGTTGCGTTTATCTGAAACACAACCAGAGCGGGCTGGAAGTGAAGATGCAGCGGGAACGGTCGCAGGGGCTGAATCGGTATTATGCACGAAAGCGATTGTGTGAGCTGGTCGAACAGGAGAAGTTGGGCTCTAAGAGTCCTGCGGCATTAAAGGCCGACAAGATTCGCAAACAGAAACAGCGTCGCAAACGCCGAAGCAAAACGTGAGGGCCGGTGAGGCTGGCCATTGGGCTTTTTCAGTCAGGGCTTGGAAACGTTGCTATGAGTCATGAAGTGACGATTTTAAGGAAGCTATGGACCAGAATGGCTTGGCGTTTAGCAGTTAACTGGACGCTCGTGATTATCGTTGGCGTTTTACTCCACCATGTGCAACCAGCTCCTTCTGATACTCATATTGCGTTGGCTGTGTTGGCAACCGTGCTTGGCCTTCTTGCAGCAGGGATATTCACGGCCTACAATAGTTTATCTCTCGAAGATGCCCCAGAACAATCATCGGGGTTCTACAACGTAATCGATGCAGTCGTTTTCTGTTGCATGTACTTGTTGCTCTATTTATCTGTCTTCTGTTTGTACAGGATTGGTATTCAGTCCGCGGTGGGAGGTGGAGTTGAGCTTATTCTGCATATGGCCTTGGGCCTTCTTTTATCCGCTATGCATTTCGTAGACGTTTGGGATCGTGTTCAGAACTCCAGAGAAGCGTAGTTCTGGTAAGGAGGAGTCCGATATGTTGCTGGGACCGGATGCGGGCTGCGGGTTTTTGATTTTGTGGGTAAAATGTCGAAAGAGTGTATATAGCGGGTAGATTCCTGCTCCCTTGGGGACAAGTTTCGCAGGAATGACGGGAGTAAAATATCGAATATTGAACAAAGGAATATCGAATGATGAAGGTAGGATACGTCGCTGTGGCAGCGACGGCTAAACATAAGAACGTAGTTGGATAAAGAAGTGGTGGATTTTAGGGTTGTTAGTTTGTTTTTTCGGCGGCGGATGGGAGCTTTATTGTCATTGTGCGTGGTTACGCCGTTAGGGTTCTGGCTTTGGCAGTATGATGGGCCGGGGAAGGCGTGGTTTAATTTTTACGCTACAGGGATTCTCTATGAGATATTCTGGTGTTTGGTGCTGTTCTTCTTCTGGCCGAGGAAGGAAAACGCTGTAAAAATTGCGGTTGTTGTATTTGTTGTTACGTGTGTACTGGAAGTGCTCCAGCTGTGGCATCTGGTGTTTTTGCAAAAAATTCGGTCGACGTTTCTCGGGATGGTGCTTATAGGGACGTGCTTTGTGTGGTGGCAGTTTCCACACTATGTCCTGGGTAGTTTGATTGGATTAGTGTGGATGAGGATGCTGGGGAAAAAGGATAGCGTTTAGCGGATGGATTCCTGCTCCTTCGACTTCGCTCCCCGCTTCGCCCGAAATAACAGGGCTTCGCAGGGCAAGCAGGACAAGTTTCGCAGGAATGACAACCCACGTAATAAATTGCGGGGGTAAAGTATGATAGTGTTATTAACGGATTTTGGGCAGAGTGAATATGTTGGGGTGATGAAAGGGGTGATTTATAGTATTGCCCGCGATGCGACAATAGTTGATTTGTGCCATAGCATCTCGCCACAAGAGATAGTCGAAGGCAGCTGGATACTTAAAAATAATTACAAATACTTTCCGGAAGGCGCAACTTTCTGCTGTGTAGTCGACCCCGGCGTGGGGACAGAAAGAAGAGCGATAGGAGTGAGAACGGATAGATATTATTTTGTCGGGCCTGATAACGGCCTGATGTGGGAAACGGCGGCTGAACAGAAAATAATTGATGTAAGGGAGATTGCCGTTGCCAAAGATGCGAGCAGGACATTTCACGGCAGAGATGTGTTTGCAAAAGCGGCTGCAAATATCGATTCAGGCAGCTTCGAGACGATAGGTGAAAAAATCGAAGGAATCGAGAAGCTGGAACTTTACAAAAGGGGCAGAGAAGGAATAGTCGTTCGAATCGATGGATTTGGGAATGTCATAACTAATCTGGAAAAGCAAAAGAAGGATAAGTATTGCGTGGAAGTGGACGGGAAGGAATATATGATGGAATACCATCCGAACTATTATGCGGCGAAAGAGAACGAGCTGTTCCTGATAGAAGGCTCAAATAGTACGCTGGAAATTAGCTTGAAGAATGGAAATGCCAACGATATATTGGGCGTGAAGGTGGGGAAGAAAATAAGAATATCATGAGAGCTCGGGGTCGTGTCGGCTATGGCTAAGCATTCGATGGGGTGGGAACTAAATATTGCTATATTTAGCAAAAATTCTTGACATATTACCCAGCTTACATTAGCTTTTTCATTTTAGCTGTTTGTAGGAGGGAGAGCAGAGTTAGATATTGTAAGTTTTTTGGAGGTTTTTGTGGCTAAAGAACTGGCACGTGAGTTGATTAATGCCGGGGTGCATTTTGGGCACGGCGTGAGCCGGTGGAATCCCAAGATGGCCCCGTTTATTTTCGCAAAGCGCGGTAATATCCATATTATTGATGTGAAAAAGACGTTGGCAGGGGTATTGGTGGCCAAGAAACTGCTTGCAGAGGTTGTTTCTTCCGGCAAAGACGTTATTTTCGTAGGTACGAAGCGTCAGGCTCAAAAGGTGGTTGAGAGGGTTGCGGCCAAGTGCGGGATGCACTATGTGTCCGGCCGATGGCTGGGGGGGACGCTTACAAACTTTAGAACTATACGGTCTCGGCTGCAAAGACTGCAGCAGTTGGAAGCTATGCAGGAAGATGGGACACTTGATAAGGAGAGCAAGAAGCAGGCATCACGGCTGAAGCGCGAGATGCGGAAGATAAAGGGTAATCTGGAGGGCATTCGCGAGATGACACGTCTGCCGGGTGCTGTTGTGGTTGTTGATGCCAAGAAGGAGTATCTTGCCTTGCGTGAAGCCAAGAAGCTGGGTATTACAACGATAGGACTTATCGATACTGATTCGGACCCTGATACGGTAGATGTGCCGATTCCGACGAACGACGATTCGATAAGAGCAATTGATTTGATACTTAACGAGTTGGGTGATGCGGTGGCGATTGGTAGGACGATGGTCTCAGCTCGGCAGGAGCCGAGACAACGTCCGAAGCGAGTTCGTTCGAGAAGACCGGCTATGGCTCGTGCAAGTGAAGAGAAATCCGAGACTGTCCCAGCTTCAGCTGTGGAAGAGCCCCAAGAGCAGGCCCCTATGGGGCAGGCAGTGGAGTCAGGCTCGCAGGAGGGTGAAACTGAGCAGGCCCCCAAAGGGCAGGCTGAGCCGAAGCAGTCCTGAGAAAGCATAGAGTAAGAGCACAAGAGCATAGGTGCACAAGGTGAAAGTGTTTTTGTGCGCTTTGTTTACGCACTACACAATACAATAATGGGAGTTTTTAAAGATGGTGGAAATTTCAGCTTCGATGGTAATGAAACTACGGAAGATGAGTGGGCAGGGGATGATGGACTGCAAAAGGGCCCTTGCCGAAGCGAATGGTGATGTTGAGCAGGCGATAGAGATACTAAGAAAAAAAGGGCTTGCGACTTTAGCGAGGCGTGCTGAGCGCGAGACTTCGGAGGGTGTAGTTGTCAGTAAGGGGAGCAAGGACGGCAAGGCGGCTGCGATGGCCACTCTTTGCTGTGAGACTGATTTTGTAGCCAAGAGCGCCGATTTTGTGGCGGTGGCGGAAGCACTGGCCGATTTCGCCTTGGCATGTTCAGTTGATGATGGGGTGGAGAATGTTCTCGAGACCTCTGTTGACGGTAAGAAGTTCAGTGATATTTTAGCTGAAATAGTTAGTAAGACCGGTGAGAAAATTCAGGTGGGTGATTTCGCAAAATATAGACTTGATGGTCCCGGGCTTATAAGCACGTACATTCACTTCAACGGCAAAGTTGGCACAATGGTACAGATTGAGACTAGCGACGAGACG
>CAZTWR010000126.1:0-5630 GCA_964618055.1 uncultured Pirellulales bacterium
AATAATCGGTGCATTGTTAGGAGCATTCATCGCTGCAGGAAAGTAGTAATAGAAAAATACTGCCATAGATGCACTATGGGATCGCAGGCACTTGTACATGTCCAGCCACAGTTAAATGTGACTATGTTCCGCCATTATTGGAGAAGAAATATCTTAAGACGATATACAACTGCCATTTGTGTGTGGGGACGCTGGACGGCGGGGATATAGACGGCGATGGGGAACTGACGGTATTAGATATCGACCACATCATTGTATAGAGATTGGCACATCGGGAAAAAAATAAAAGCGTTCCTTGCGCCTGCACCCCATGGCGAAGCCGTGGGCTAAACATAAAGGATTCCTTCTTGCGCAGCAATGACAAACGCCTTTCGAATTAAGACATTAACCCGCCGGATAAACCGACGGGCTTTCGGATTGAGGCTGAGCTGCTGGTTCCTGAGGTGGGGGTGGGGGGACTGTACCGCCTAAGGCGATAGCCATATCCCGAACGAGCTTGCTCGAATCATATTTAGCAGTCCAATCGAGAACCTTAGTGAAATTGTTGTTCTGGTTTTTGGCCAGTAGATAGATGACCATTAAACGAGTCGGCCAGTGAGTGTCATTCAAGTTTTCTGATATTGCGTTTATCAGCTCGTAGTCCAGGGGTAAAGAAGTCATATCAGCCATAGTATGCACCTTAGTGACCCAATCATCATAGGTGAGGTTATGCACCAAAGCGGATTTCAGCAAAGTCGGCATCCAGTCGGCATACATAAATTTATACAACGGCTCACGATTGGCCATTGCATGCTGCTCCATTAGAAGGCCAGTAAAAAGATGAGCGGTTTTAATTTTTTGGCCCGGCTGGCCCTTTGTGAGTGAATTAAGTCGGTTTCGCAAGAATCTGCTGGCAAGTTCGATTCCGGGACGCTTTACGATGACCTTGGCTGGCTCTAAATCTCGCAGGCGATTGGTTATCTGGCCCTGGTCAGTGGTTACAGGGTCGAGATAAACCGTGAATTCTATATCAACGGATGCCTGCGGATGTGTAAGCAGGAGCTGCCTAAGCTCGCCGGTAAGCAGACGTAGAGGAATAAAGATACTGTTGCCAGGCTCGATAGACAAAGCAGGCCTAATCTTAGTGGCTACGAGGTTCGGTATCTCTTTATTAAGGTCACCGGTGAGAGTGGCATCAATTCTGATGTTGCCGGTGAACAATCCGTCGTCAGAGACGATGAGCGGCTCAGAAGAGTTATTTGTTATTGCGACAGTACCGCTGAATTTGCGACCATAGGAAAACTCGCTGCCGCGAACATTCAGCTGGACCGAAATAATTTTCTCCGGCCTAATAAACGCAGGGACAAGCGCTTGTCCGAAGCTACTTCTTAACGCCGCCAAGGTTACACCAGAATCAATCGGCGGGATATACTCTCCACCATGCTGGGCCAGAATCTCTTTAGCGCGTTCGGCCTCCAGCGAGCCGGGGTCTCCGGCGATTGCCGACTTTAAGGTCTTAATAGCCAAGTCTCTCTGTCCCTCTGCAAGCTGAATCTGAGCCAGGGTTAAATCGGCGATTTGGTTATGCTCATAATTACCGATAAGCAGCTTGGCCCATTCTATTTGCTCATTCATCACAAGCGAATAAGCCAAAATAGCAGCTGCCGTTGCTGAGTTGGGCTCAGTTGAGTAAGCCTTATTAGCCCAGTCAAGTGCTTTGTTTGCATCCGGTGATGCAAAACAATAAAACCAGGCTATAGATTGGTAATCGGTCATTGGTAATTGGTTATTGATTTTTTCTTCAGTGGCTTGAAATATTCGACTTGCCTGTTCCATATTGCCAATTTTCATTGCTGCTTTGCCTGCAATAGCTTCGACGAACAGGTCAAATCGTCCGCCTTGGCGGAGCTGGGAGGCAATTTGCAGGCATCTATGTTGACCTCGCTGGGTGTTGTAGCTGCTAAGCATCCAGGGAAGATAGATATAAGGCGATAGCTCCTGCGAAGGATAAAGATAGCTGAACAACTCAGCACAGTATTCATAGGCGTCGGCAGCTGTCTGGTAAAGTTGTATCTGTTCAGTATATTGTGCGAAGGCCAGGGCAGCTTTTAAATCAACTGGATTTTCGCCTAATGCTAATCTCAGGTGTTCAAGATACATCGCTGGCTCTATCTGTTCAGGCACAAGCTCAACCAGTTTTTCAAAGGCCAGCTTATTGTATTTACTACTGTTAAAAGCCCGCATAAAGTACAATTGGGCAGTTTCGGTGTCAGCCTTTTCAGCCACCAACAACCCAAGCAGGGTAGCTAATTCAGAATCCAAAAAGGCGTTTTTATCGCCTAAATTCCTTAACAAATCCTCAAGAAGCTGCTCTCGCTGCTCACGAGAGTTCAACCGTTCGAGCAGATACTGAACCGCCTCTCGAGCCGGCTCAGAGTCGGCAGATTCATCTAATAAGTAGCGCGCAAGCGAATTGTGCACCATCTCAGAGTAATCCCGATCAGGGTGCCGACTGGCAAGCTTAATCAGTACAGGGTAAACGTAGTTGGCTCTACTGTCCAAACCCATTGTGGCCATTAAGAAAATAATCGCCTGTTCGGCTTCTGGTCCTCTAATATCTTCAGAGTTAGCGAGCTCATAAGCTATTTCATAGAATTTTTGGCCTACAGAGGGTGAAAAAAGCTGCTCTGAGGGTTCCTGCGAGGCGGGGCCCCAATCCAAAGGGTCTTGAGCCCAAACCGACAAAGAACAGAAGAAAAGTATCGAAAAAACTAAAAGAGACCACCTCTTGAACATTTATAGTCTCCGATAAAGCGTGTTGCCATTTTGCGACCTGTTGTGTTGCAGAGACCGCAAACGTAGTAAAAAACGCCTGGAGGCCCACAAAATGGGGGTCCGCCTTAAAAAACGGCCATTTTTTAATGAATATTTCGGGCAATTGCCCCGCCTGCTTTAAGGTATAATGGTGTCTTAAGCTGCGTATTTTAGTCAGGTTGGCCGCCTTCAGCGGTATTAATACGAATAGTTTTCTCGTATGTGCTAACCCAGTTACTACAAAAAATGTCTAACTCTATATCAGTCAAATGCTTAAATGAAGAAAGCCTCGATGGTTGTTTGTATTAAATGAACTCGTGCTACGCAGCGAGCTACTCTCTTCTTCGCCCTGCGCAGCGGGCTTCGCAGAGCAGGGTCGCAGAGTAGCAATGATTTTCTCCTCCCCAGTGAGTTAGTGAGTTTCAGGCTCTAACTTCATATTTTCAGGTTAATACGTAAGAATTTTGCCGCCAGCAGAAATACCGCTGCCGCTGTGGGGACAACCAGTAGCAGCTTGAAGATATCAGCGTAGTTTTTCGACAGCCACAATGTAGCAACAATTGCGGCAGACATACAAAGTGTGGCTGCAATAGTCTTTAAGAATGCTGTGGCCAAACCATCCAATAGAAATGAGCCCAGTTGTCGCCGAAGTACCGCAACAAGAATAACCACCTGCAAATACGAACACAGTGCCGTCGCGGCAGCCAAGCCGCCTGTTCCGAAGGGCCATACGAGAGTCAGGTTCAAAACAATGTTGACAGCAACCGCTATTAGCGCACTTTTCATCGGTGTTTTAGAATCCTGCATAGAGTAGAACGCACGGGTACAAAGTTGCTGGGCAAAATAGCCGCATAATCCCAATGCATAAAAAAACAATGTCCAAGCAACCATATCGGTGTCGTTGGCACCGAATTGACCGTGTTGAAAGGCCAGCGAGATTAACGGCCTGGCTATCACTGCAAGTCCTATGGTTGCAGGTATTGCGATAAAAAAGCAGGTGCGAAGGCCTTGCGAGACCGTTTTGGCCAATCCCACAAAATCTTTTTTTGCCGACAAGGAGCTCATCACCGGAAAAATTGCTGTTGCTAATGATATGCCGAATACACCCAACGGCAGTTGATATAGTCTTTGGGCATAATAAAGATGTGATACCGAGCCTCGCTGCAGCGGGTATGCAATTTTATGGCCGAGCAAGACGAAAAACTCCCCCTTCTCAACCGAACCTGAGAACCACCAGGCAATAAGGTCATCGGCCAGAGTATTTATCTGCGTTACCGTCAGACCTAATATCATCGGTGCCATCAAGATAATGATTTTCCTGAACGCCTCGGATTGCGTTCTCCATGCAGGCCTGATTGAAACACCGCTGGCACGCAGCGGCGGAACCTGTATCGCTATCTGGACGACACCAGCGATAAGAACCGCAGCGGCTACGAAAAAGAGCTGCTCTCTGGCGGGTATTTTAAACGCCCAGCCAGTTAAGAGGATACTGCTGATGATGAAAATATTCAGCACTATCGGTGCGGCAGCCGGTGTAGCAAAATGTCTGTGCACATTGAGAATCCCAGCTAATATCGCCACTATACAAACCATCAGCATATAGGGGAGCATAATGGAAGTCAGTGACAAAACCAGTTTAGTCTCGCTGGTTGAACTGAAAAATTTATAATAGCTCCAGATACCTACCTGGCCAATCAAAATTATTGCCGCCAAAAGAACGAACAAGACAGTCACTACGGTGTTGACCAACTGTTTTGCCTGCTCACGATTGCTGTGAAGCTCTTCGCTGTATACCGGGATAAAAGAGGCTGAAGCCGCCCCTTCACCAAATAATCTCCTGGCAAGATTAGGGATTTTGAACGCGATGGTCCAGGCATCCAGCAAGGCATTGGCACCGAAAAAATGGCTGTATGCCACATCCCGTACAAATCCGAATACTCTGCTGATTACTGTAAGAGAGGCGATTTGTCTAAAGCCTTTTATCATTTCTCATATCTCGTTTCATACTTTTCGTGCTACAGTGAAAGGCCAGCATCTTCCGACATTATTTAATAATCCCACAGAAGTCATACTAACCAGCAGGCTCGAGCCGCCGTAGCTTACTAATGGTAAAGTCAAGCCCGTGATTGGCATCAGCCCCACAGTCATACTTACATTGACGATAACCTCAACTGCAAACATTGCCGCAATACCAATTGCGAGCAGTCTGCCGAAGGGGTCGGTATTATGCTCTGCGATCTCCAATCCGCAGCCGATAATAATCACATAAAGTCCCAACAGACCCAGGCAGCCCAGAAAACCCCATTGATGGGCGATGATAGCAAATATAAAGTCGTTGTGTCTATGCGTGAGAAAGTCGTATTTGATAAAAGGCCCCTGTCGAAAGCCATATCCTCTCATTCCACCAGAGGCAACCGCAAATTTCGAACGGGTCAAATGATAACCCAAGTCATTCTCCCATTGCTTTGTACTGAATTTTCTGCCGACCAAAATTTTGCCAAGGGTTGGGTATTGTTCCGCTTTTTCCTGAATCCAGTTGCTTTGTAATAGCACGCTGCTTATTCTGGTTCGTTGGTAAGGTTTCATCTCACGCCACAGCAGCGGACTAACCAGGAGAGCCATTAGAATCACAATCAGCAGGTGCTTAACCTTTGCCCCCGCTACGAACAGCATTGTGAACAATATCGGCATCATCAAAAACACCGTTCCCAAATCCGGTTCGAGCAGAATCAAAACCATTGGCAGCAGTGTCAGAACAAAAGGCCCGATTAGAGCACTGAAATTGCGATAGTTGCTGCGGTACCTCAGGTACCACGCAAGGGCGAGGATGTAAGCCA
>CAZTWR010000127.1:0-3141 GCA_964618055.1 uncultured Pirellulales bacterium
GTTCATGGGCAATTTTGTCGGCGTCGATTACCTCACAGCCCAGCTTGGCAAACTCAGCTGCAACAGTACTTTTGCCTGAGCCGACACCACCCAGAATTCCCATTATTGGTTTTTTCTTGGGATTGTCCACAGTTAAATAGTTTAAGCGCTATTTGAGAAGCTGTCAAGTGGAGTTGATAACTTAAGAATAATCGATAATCATTTTTAGGGTTGTACTTTTGTGTACGTGACTTGGCTGCGAGGTTTGTACAGTACTTTTTGCAGGCTGGGCAACAGATGGTTTTTCACTACGGCGTCCCAACTCATGTTTTTTGCCAGCGAATAGCCGGTTTTAATCATATTCTCGGTTTCGGATCCGCTTTTTGCCAGGCGTGAACATATCTGCATTGCAACCTTTTCGCTGACGCTGCGCTCTATCTGGTTGCGTACCGACTCGTCAATTCTCAGCGGGTCTTCAATGTTAGCAAATCTATGGCTGTTTAGTTTGGTATAGTCAGCGATGACGAGATTTTTGGCGCCTTCGGCGCCGGCTGTATCCAGCACAAAGCCTGCACATCCACAGACGCTGCTGACTACGCATATGCCGCCGAAAGTCAATGGCTCAAGCTGTGCGATGCCGAATGGTTCATAAATGCTCTGGCCGAATTCGACGTCACTTCCCCTGCGGATATCCATAAATTCCATATCTTTCGGCATTCTTTGGCCACAATTAGCTTGGTTAAATCCAAACTGGTTTACGAAGACGATTTTTATACTTCTGCTTTTAGCGTTGAACTCCTGTACAGCCGTATAGAAATACGCCTCTCCACCGGAAAGGTCAGGCATGCCTTCACGATGAGCCACAGGCCAGTTATACATCGATTCCATCTTATAAATATCACTGCTTTGTCGCTGTGAAACTTCGGTGGAGAGCAAGAACAACACCCCGGTTTTGCCCTGGGTTCTAAACTCTCTTTCTATGTGTTCCAGCACGCGCAAATCGCGCCACAGCCCCTTGCTTCGTACCAGTCTTGTAACATGTGTGAAGATGAAGTCCGGCTCATAGCTCAATAGTCTTTCGCAATACCGCTGTAGTTTTTCTTTTGATTGCAATTTGTCGGCGAGTCTGATTTGATATGCCGGTATTCCGTTATAGACTATGTCGATATCGGCGGTTTCAAATTCCGGTGCCAGAAACCGCAGCTCGCTAACCACATGGTCGCCAACCGCACATATGGCGTCACAATGTTTTGAAGCTTCCACGAGGACATGTTTGAAAAAAGAACTCTGGTCACCGAATACTTCGTTGATATAAAGTTTGTTTTCGTGGGCTCGTTTCATAGTATTGTAAAACATTGTGTCGTGGCCGGGATGATTTTCCACGATGCGGCGTATTGTGGCTACTTCGTGGGCATAGAAGATGGTTTTGAAATCGCATGTTGGTTCGAGGATGGCCGCCAGTGCCGTTGGCATCCCCATAAACTCGTGTGAAATAATGGTTGTCGAATTTTTAGCTGTGCCGATTGCTTTCAGTGCGGCGATTGCTGCCGGTGCTAGTCTTACATACTGCTCGTATTCCCATAAATTTTCATACAGGTGGCTGCGGATACCGAATCGCTCAAACAAATGTTTTTTGAATTCGTTAACCACATTATTATTCGTATGTGTTACATCGATAAGCAGCACCTCAGGTGAGCTTTTTACGCCTGTTTGCTCGTCAACAAACGTTCGCCTGCCATAGACGATACCCACGTTGTAGAAGTTTTCGATTTTCCGAAAGGCTTCGAGATATCTCGTTTTTACAAGTCCGTCCATAGATGAGTAGAGCACTTCGCTATTATCACCAAGGCGATTTGATACAGACCCTTCTGTGGAGAACAGTGGACCAACAAGGATGGATCGGTCAACTGCCTCAAGATAGGAATTACAGGTGAAAAAACCTTGCAAAACAGCGCCTATACCGCCGATTTTCCCCACTATCTCATGGGTGACGTGCACTACCGTTGTCTCATTTTCCATAATAAATTTCCCTCCGTGTTGTAATATGGAGCTTAATCAGTTTGTTTTAGTTGCTTCTGTATAAAATATAGGAAATAGTTTCATTACGGCCAAATTGTGAGGGTTTGTCCAGCCTATTAAATTTTGTGGTCTGAAAAAATCGTGGCAGATTTGCAGTCTGGGGATATTTTTTAGGACGTTCGAACTGGGCTTGGAGATTTTTCTGGCTGCGTTAGCTTATTTTGGTGCGTAAGGTTTTTATCAGACCTGAAAGTACCTGCTGGGGGATATCAGCCAACTCCGGCTCAGGTATTTCGCTAAGCGCTATTCCGTCGAGAACTTTCAAAGCCCTCTTACCACAGGGAATTATGGAATTTGCAGTTCTTTCGGCCTGGTCCAAGTCACCGTCGGCCATTAGTCGTAAATAGATAATTATGTTTTTCGTCAGTTCATTATCGCTTATCTCATATGCTGGTGTGTTAATCTCAGCCGGGTCATCCGGAATCTTTTCTTCACTCAATATCTCTTGTTCGATCTTGCGAGTTTCAGCCATTAGTCGTCTCTGTTCTGCCAAGTCGGTTGTATCTACCGGGGCAAGTTTAAGCTCTTCGCCGGAGTCCGAACTGGGGACGTACACTTTGTTATGGCATGCTGGACACTTACCCCGTTTGCCACCGGCACTGTCTGGGGCTTCTATCTTTTTGCCACAATGTTCACAATGAAATGTTATGGCCATTTTGTCATCTCTCAATAGTTTATTCTGACTCCTTGTCAGTTATTTATCTCTTTTATATTCTGCAATTATCTCGGTAGTTATCCCGCCACGGGGAGTAAACCGGGAGGTAACTTTCATCTGACGCGGCTTACAGGCGCCGGATAAATCATCCAGTATATCATTTGTCAGAGCCTCGTAAAAGATGCCCTTGTTGCGGTAGCTTTGCATATAGAACTTCAGGCTCTTTAGCTCGATACATGATTTGTCGGGACAATATTCGATGACAATCTCACCGAAATCCGGCTGACCTGTGCGAGGGCAGAGGCTCGTAAACTCAGGGCATCTGATTGTTATATAATAATCTCGCTCAGGACGAGGGTTATCGAATAATTCTATTCCCATCCGTTTACTCATTACTATCCCTCATACAAATCCTGCGTTACTAATAT